>JBGYQR010000193.1:0-7747 GCA_041839075.1 Porphyromonas sp. | reverse complement strand
CGACAGCCCCAAGGCCTACTATGTACAGCAGGCGCAAAACGGCCTATATACACGTCAGAGCATTATATGCGAGGTGCTGGGCATCAAAGTAGGTGATCACTAAACACAGAGACAACGAGATGAGTAGAGAGAGAGAAAAGATGCTCGTCGAGGCCATCTGCAACGGCACGGTACTCGACCATATCCCAAGTAGCAAGCTCTTCAAAATAGTATCGATGCTGGGGCTCGACAAGCTGAGCAATCCCGTTACCATCGGGCAAAACCTCGACAGTAAGCGCTGTGGCAAGAAGGGGGTTATTAAGATCTCCGACCGTTTTTTCTCCCCCGAGGAGATCAGTCGCATAGCTATCTTGGCTCCGCGGGTGCAGGTAAACGTCATCCGCGACTACGAGGTCGTCGAGAAGCACCCAGTAACGCTACCCGAAGAGGCGACCGCTCTAGTGCGCTGCCCCAACCCCAAGTGCATTACCAACGCCGAGCCGATGTCTACTCGGTTTGCCGTTACCCTAGAGGAGGGCAGTCCCTCGGTTAGCCTAGAGTGCCACTACTGCGGGCGCAAGACAACGGGCGACACTGCCGAACTGCTATGAGCCGAGTAGACTGGAAGCCGGGGACGCTGGTATATCCCCTGCCCGCTATCATCGTCAGCTGTGGCGACATTGAGGGCGAGAGCAACCTACTGACAGCTAGCTGGGTGGGTACGATCTGCACCAATCCGCCGATGTGCTATGTGAGCATTCGCCCCGAGAGACATTCGTACGGGCTGATCAAGGAGCAAATGGAGTTTGCCCTCAACCTCACCACTACGGCCATGGCTCGAGAGACCGACTGGTGTGGTGTGACCTCGGGCAAGCGGGTAGACAAGATCAAGCAGACGGGTCTAGAGATCGAGCCTGCCCGCCTGATCAAGGCCCCCTTGCTGGTGGCGAGCCCCATTAGCCTAGAGTGCCGGGTTAGAGACATTTTGCCCCTGGGGAGCCACGATATGTTTATCGCTGACGTTGTAAACGTGCGTGCCGACGAGCAGTATATCGACCCCGAGACGGGAGGCTTCGATATGGAGCGAGCGGGTCTATTGACCTATGCTCATGGGGAGTACTTTGCCCTCGGGGAGTTTCTCGGGCACTTCGGCTGGTCGGTCAGCAAGCAAGCGGGCAAGGGCAAGCGCCGAGCCCACCGCTCGAGCGAATAATAGGCGCACAAGACAAGACCAATAATAGGATCAATAATAAAGCAAACAACAAAGACAATGAAGAAGAATATCCTTCTCCTGGTGGCGCTATTCGCCCTCCTGGCTAGCTCCCTGCAGAGCTGTGGCTACAACACGCTCGTAGAGCAAGACGAACTGGTAAGTGCGGCCTGGAGCCAGGTCGAGAATCAGTACCAACGTCGCGCCGACCTTATCCCCAATCTCGTCTCTACCGTCAAGGGCTATGCCGCTCACGAGAAGAGCACCCTCGAGGGGGTGATACAAGCCCGTGCGGCTGCTACCTCGACGACGATCGACGCGGGCAATATGGACGAGGCTGCGCTGGCACGCTTCCAGCAGTCGCAAGACGCCCTAAGCTCGGCTCTGAGCAAACTGATGGTCGTGGTAGAGCGCTACCCAGAGCTCAAGGCCAACGAGCAGTTCATCGCCTTGCAGGCTCAGCTCGAGGGCACGGAAAACCGCATCGCTACTGCCCGCAAGGACTTCAACGATGCGGCCAAGGCCTACAACGTCTCCGTCCGTAGCTTCCCCCGCAATATCATGGCGATGATCTTTGGGTTCAAGGAGCGTCCCTACTTCAAGTCCGCCCCTGGTAGCGAAACGGCACCTGTGGTAGACTTCGGCAACTAACTCTGCCCCTGGCTATCTCTATGAAGACTCTGCATACAGCATGGTCTATCCTCTGCCTGCTCGTGCTGATGAGCCTACCGCTCTCAGCTCAGCAGGCAGAGCGTGTATATACGCCAGAGCTTATCCCCAACGTACAGCTCGCCGATAGCACAAGGCTGGTGAGCGACCCCGCCGGCTATCTCACCAGCCAACAGACGGAGGAGCTCGATGCCTCGCTCAGGGACATACGCCATCGCTATGGGGTCGAGTACGTCATCGTCCTGGTGCCCTCGATAGGAGAGCGGGACATCGAGGGGTTCTCGACAGAGCTATTTCGCCTTTGGGGGCTGGGGGCTAAGAAAGACAACAACGGCCTCCTCCTGCTCGTGGCGATGGAGCAAAACCAAATGCGCTTCGAGGTGGGCTACGGACTAGAGGGCGACCTCACCGACGCTACCGCCTCTCAGATATGGCGCAGAGATATGGTCCCCCATTTCCGCTCGGGCGACTATGCCGAGGGACTGAGGGCTGGTGTAGCCTCGGTAGCGGACGTGCTTGAGGAGAGCCAGTGGCGGAGCGATGGCTCCCGGCCTACTAGCCGTAGGGAGAGCGAGTCTGATGGCTGGATGCTCCTCAAGCTCTTCTTCCTCTTCGGTTTCGGCGTGAGCCTCATCTCGATGAGCATCCTACACTCGTCGGTCAAGCAGATACGTCACCCCCTGGTGGCTAGGCAACGCCTGCCAGCCTTGCGAGCACAGACCTCGAGTACCCTATGGATGCTCCTGTTTCTCTGCCTACCCATGGCGCTCGTCGCCCTGGTGTGGAGGCGCTGGGCGCTGAGGCGTCTAGAGCGTCTCTCTAGGCTATGCCCCAGTTGCCACGAGGAGGCGATGGTGGCGACAGAGACGGGTCAGCAGCTGCAACCCTACCTGACGCCCTACCAGCGTATCGAACAGAGACTAGGGTCTGTGCGCTTTGTCCTCTACAAGTGCTCCAGCTGTCAGCACGGAGAGGTCGTGGCCTCGCCCGTAGCCTCATCGCCCTACAAGCCCTGCCCCGTATGCAACTCTAGGGCTCTGCAACGCACGGGACAAAGGCGCCTGCGTACCCCCCAGGGCTATATCGTCCTACGCACCGACTACCGATGCCTGTGCTGCGACCACACCAGCCACCAAGACCAGAGAGACGATGACGACGGACTGATGCAGGCCGCAGCCATCGGGACGATCCTAGGTATTGGGCGATCGATGAGCCGAGGAGGCTTCGGGGGCGGGTTCGGAGGCGGAGGCTTCGGCGGTGGCTCGTCGGGAGGCGGAGGCTTTACGGGGCGCTGGTAGCCCGTCGCGCGTATTCCCTCTAGCCCCTCTCTAATCCCCAATGTCTGCACGTCCTACAACCTTCACGCTCCTAGTCCTCTCTTTGATGAGGGGGCTAGGAGCGTTTGCTTTGCGTAGTCTAATAGAGCAGGGCTATGCGCCAGGCGACCTGCTCGAGCACCCCAGTCTCTTAGCCGAGGGCTGTCCGGGGCTAGAGCGAAGCGTCCTTGAGGCTCTAAGAGGCGGGCGCCTCCAGGCCGAGGCCGAGCGAATTTGGGCGCAATGTCAGAGGCTCGGCATCGAGATCATCGGACTGGGAGAGGAGGCCTATCCCTACCTCCTCGGGCAATGTCCCGACGCCCCGCTCGTGCTCTATGCTCGGGGCGAGGCGAACTGCTGGAGGAGGCACACCTGCCTCAGCGTCGTAGGCACCAGGCGCTCTACCCCCTACGGAGAGGAGATGACTAGGCGCCTAGTCAGCGGTCTAGCCTCCACCTCCCCCACGACGACCATCGTCAGCGGGCTAGCCCTCGGCATAGATATTACTGCCCACCGCACAGCTATGGCAGAGGGGATGCCTACGATAGCGGTGCTAGCGGGTGGTCTCGACAAGGTCTATCCCAAGGCTCATAGGGCGGATGCCTTGGCTATACTAGAGCGCGGTGGAGCATGGCTCTCGGAGACGCCACCGTACGCCCCGATAGAGGCAGAGACATTCCTGAGGCGCAACCGCCTCATCGCAGGGCTGTCCTCGGGGACGCTGGTGGTGGAGGCTGGGCTGAGGAGTGGCGCCATGTCTACGGCACGCCTGGCGCTCGCCTATGACCGAAGCCTCTTTGCCGTGCCCGGCCGTGCGACCGACCCCGAGAGTGCGGGGTGCAACAGCCTGCTCTCGACGCCCTGCGCCATCCTCACCACCTGTGCCAGTACCATTATGGACGAACTAGCCCCAGGAGGCTAGAGCATACCTCGCCATCTAGGGCGCATGCCATTCGGTTGCGCCACCCATCCCCTCTACCCATCCCCCACCATACACAGAGCTCGAGTGATCGTACGACCACTCGAGCTCTGTGTATGGTGGGGGAATATACCTACGCTCCCCAGGGGCTAGGGCTACGCCTGCTCGTCAAGGCCTCGTAGCAGGTGGGGGCAACAGCTCTCGATGAGATCGAGCACCAGCTCAAAGCCCTCTGCACCTCCATAGTAGGGGTCGGGGACATGGTCGAGCATGGGCTCAGGGTGCCAGTCCGTTAGGAGCGATACCTTACCCCTAGTCTCTAGATCGGGGGCGCGCCTAAGGAGGCTATCGCGATTGGCCTCGTCCATACCGATGATATAGTCGAAGCGGTAGAAGTCCTCGTCCTCTACGGGGCGGCTTATCGACGAGAGGTCATAGCCACGGCGTGCGCCATGTGCCCTCATGCGGGCATCGGCTCTCTCGCCCGCGTGTCCGCCATACAGGCCTGCCGAGTCGATCTCAAACTCGGCATCCCGCCCTTGACTAATGACATAGTGCCTAAAGACTGCCTCCGCCGATGGCGAGCGACAGATATTGCCGAGGCAGACAAAGAGGATCCGTTTCTTGGGGCTATCGTGTTGGGGCATATCGTTGTGCTCTTGGATACGGCGGGACGGGTTAGCGCTTTTTGAGAATGCTGTTGAGCACCCTGGCTGTATGGATCAGTTTGCCACTACGCTCGGAGTAAATCTCGACGCTCCATAGGTGGGTGCTACGCCCCTTGTGCATGATACGAGCCTCACCACGCATCACATCCCCCGCAATGGCCGAGGAGATATGGTTGCCACTGACCTGAGCTCCTACCTGCATCTCTCCCTCCTCCAGGAGTGCGACCGAACCAAAGCCTGCGAGCGTCTCGGCAAAGGCGAGGTTGGCTCCGCCGTGTATGATGCCTAGAGGCTGTCCCGTACGATGATCGACAGGCATGGTGCCAGAGACAAACCCCTTGACGACCTTGGTGCAACGTATGCCGAGGCTCTCCATCAACGTACCAGGCATGATGGCATTAGCCTCCTCGGCTGAGAAGGGGGCGTCCTCGTGGGCATCGAAGACATGCTTGTGCAGCAGGTGGGCCACACCATCCTCTTGGTTGCTCTTGGTTACATAGCTAGCACAGCTCTTGATGGCTTCGGGGGCATTGGCCATAGCTACGCCGAGACCCGCCAGCTGTATCATCTCCAGGTCGTTGAAGCTATCCCCGACAGCGATCAGTTCGCTCTTGTCGTAGTCGAGACGCTCTAGGAGGCGCGAGAGGGCAATGCCTTTATTAACGCCCGTGGGGACGAGCTCGAGGAAATGAGGGTTGGAGCGAAAGGCATCTACCCGTCCTGCAAAGCGCGCCTTGGCGACCTGCTCTAGGGCGGCAATCGCCTCTGCCTCTCCCGTGGCCAGGCATTTGATTAGAGGTCGAGGGGTTTCGGCGACAAAGTCCCGAAGCTGACGTGTCGGCATCTTGGTAATGCCGACCTCCTTTTGTACATAGGGGTCTGAGATGTTTTCGCTCAGTAGCTCCGTGTCGTTGTAGCTCAGGATGCACACACCCGCCTGGTCGCACATCTCTTTGAGCTCGGGGATAACGTCGTCGGGCAACGCCGTCGAGTAGATGGGTACTTTGAGGGCACGGGCGTTGTAGACCTGTCCGCCATTGTAGGGCATGAGGTAACCGCTGTACTTGGGTAGCTCCAGTTCGTGCGCTAGGGCGATGAGCCCCGGCGTAGGTCTTCCGCTGGCTAGGATGACCCTGAGGCCATATTCGCTCTGCGCCCTAAGGAGCGCATCTCGCACCACAGGCGAGAGTACGCCCGCTTCGTTTACCAAAGTGCCGTCTACGTCGAGGGCTATGATCTTGTACTGCATATATATCGGTCTTGTCGTTGTCTCGTTATTGATAATGCGGTGGGGGCTCCTACTGCTCGGCGGGCTCCTGCCCCTCCTCGGTGTCTATGTGCCGTTGGAGGATCTGCTCGGCCACTGCTACCAGCTCCTGGCAGCTACGACCGCATCGGCCTTTGAGCTCGGCACAGGTTAGCCCCGAGGTCGTCTGGCGAAACTCCTCCGTCGCGTCCTCTGCCGCCTGGCTCCCCTCGCCTATGATGCTCCGCACAGCATAGATAGCTCCGCACAGCCCACCCTCGGCACGTCCGCCTCCCTTGGGGCGGTAGCTGAGCTCTATCTGCTCGTCGCTAAGCCCCGTACGGCCTTGAGCAGCTTTGTGGATGGACTGGGCACAGTTCCAGTTGTGAGGCGTTTGGTGAAAGTAACCCGCGGCCTTGCTTGCGGATAGATCTGGCTCTTGCTTGTGGCTCATATAGCGACTGCTATTGTCTCTGTGGAGGGTGGATATAGGCGATGCAAGACTCAAGTCTCTCGAGCCTCTCGCAGGGAATAGCTTTGAGCAAATCGCGCTCTGTCTCAGCCACGCAGTAGTCGCCTGCTAGCCCTGCGATATAGATATGCTGGGCACTGCGTAGGCTCTCGGGGACATGGCGAGAGAAGGCGCTATACTCGTCCTGTCCCTGCTCGGTAGCTTTCTCGAGATAGAGCAGGTCTTGGCCTCGGGCTACTGCGCGCGTCAAGGCCTCGTGCACGGCTGGGAATATCGCGGCCCCCTCGGTGTAGCGTACGCAGTGAGGAGGCCACGGGCCACCCTGCTCGGCGAAGCTACAATGGTTGATGGGGTGCTGATCCATCGTGACGATGATGGCATCATACAGGGCATGCTGGGTATCTATCCAACGAGCCAGGCACTGCATCGCTTCGGTAGCCCCTGGGACGGGTAGCTGACCGCTGATGAAGTCGATCTGCGGATCGACGATGAGGAGTATGCGCTTGGTATCCATTGCATGAATAGTATGGGTAAGTCATTCGCTCTAAGCAAAGATAACCCAAATCCACCGAGCCCACCAAACGCCCCCTCTCCTGGCTCCCTCGCCCCGCCCTCCACCGCCCCCAAAAGGCTCTAAGCTCAACTCCTCCACCGCTCTAGGTTAGAGCACTCGGACGCCCTAGGTTAGAGCCCTTGGACGCTCTAGGTTAGAGCCCTTGGACGCTCTAAGTTAGAGCCCTCAGGCGCTCTAAGTTAGAGCCCTTGGACGCTCTAAGTTGGAGCCCTTAGGCGCTCTAGGTTAGACCCCTTAGGCGCTCTAAGTTGGAGCCCTCGGACGCTCTAAGTTGGAGCCCTTAGGCGCTCTAACCTAACGCGTCCGAGGGGGGCGGAGGGGAGCGCTAGGCGCAAGGCGTAGAGGGGGGAGAGGGGAAGTAAGAGAGGAGGGCGCTAGGAGGCGAGCTGCCCCCTGGGGCAAGAGGCGCCACCCGAGGCTCGTCGCGCTATCAACGCTCAAGATCAGTATCTTTGTCTCATCGTAGATCCGCTTGACATTCACCCTATTTGTTGCGTAACGGCTCAATGGCATTCCTCCCTTATATCAAGACGCTTTGGTTCACCCAGCGTCGCCTCCTTGTAGGTATAGCGCTCCTGGTCGTTGGGCTCGCAACGCTATACACGCTCCAGCAGTACCGAGGGCGTTCGTCTGCGGCAGGCGAGGGCGATTCGCAGACCCTCCCCGACACCCTGCGCGTGGCGACCCTATCGGG
>JBGYQR010000192.1:0-4736 GCA_041839075.1 Porphyromonas sp. | reverse complement strand
CCCCAAGCCCACAGCGCACAACCACAGCGTGTAATACAAGCTCCAATGATAGTGCTCGGACGTATTGACGATAGGATGGCAGGCGGTACAAGCCACCTCGACAAGCTTGCTTATCCCTAGGATGAGGAAGACTTCTCTTGCGTCGTGGTATAGCGAGCCATTGGGCAAGAGACTAAGGAGCTCGTCTATGGATACGGCCATCAGCAGATAGACGACCATCCCACAGAGCAGTTGATAGCGAGAGACTTGCTCGTAGACACTCCTCACGGCAGCTAGGTTGCCACCATGCATATACTCAGATATACGAGCTGTAGCCAACCCGATCAGAGCTCGGGTAGGTATCTCAATGATACTGACCATGAAGAAGCCTATCGTATATACGCCCGCCGAGGTAAGCCCCTGGCTATCAATGAAGGTAAGAGCCAGCAGATCCATACGCCCTGCTAGCATCGTGCCCACCGTCGAGAGCATCACAAGCCCTGTATAGCGAGAGAAATCCCTGC
The DNA here is from genome assembly GCA_041839075.1 of Porphyromonas sp. GTDB lineage: Bacteria > Bacteroidota > Bacteroidia > Bacteroidales > Porphyromonadaceae > Porphyromonas. Next base: position 4,233 of record JBGYQR010000192.1, on the reverse strand, counting down.
GCAGTCTCGGGGTGATGACAGCACGATCATATTGCAACGAGAGCCTGGTAATCTGCCCAAGATAGAGGTAACTCAGTAGCATACACCCGCCATAGCTCGCGACAAAGGAAAGCACTAGACCAGCTTGATCTATCCACCCCAAGCCATAGGCCACATAGCATACGAGCAGAAGCAGGCGCAGGAGCAGCTCGCGTATTGCCTTGGGGACAGCAAGACGCAAGAGCTGCATGGCGTACAACTCGGACAGCGTCCAAAGAGCGATGATGACGCACAGAGGGATTAGGGCATGGTAGTACCTAACCAGCAACCAACTCCCCTGCCCCAGATAAGCAGTAATAGGCTCCCGGGCTATCCAAAGCAAAGGAGCAACGACCCCGAGCCCCAGGCCCGAGATAACGACAAGCCAAAAGAAGAAGCCCCGATGTGAAGATCTCCCCCCTCCCTCGTCGTCCCCCTCCTTGAAGAAAGGGAAGTAGCGACTAATGGAGCTCGTCAGACCCAAGAGCGCCAGGGTCGAGGCGATGGTAGCAATCTCTACCAAAAGGCGCGTGAGGCCTATCTCCTCGGGAGAGAGCCAGCGCGTTAAGACGAAAAAGGTTGTGAAGAAGCCCACCGCTACGCCCATATAGGTCATAGCCGTTCCCCACATACTCTCTCGAGCAATACGCCCTGCTCTATTCATCACACTGAGGCTGTCTGTGCTAGTGATCGATGTGTACCCGCGTGGCTGACACCTTCGAGGAGACAAAGATGGAGGCGAGATCCTCAAACTTGTCGGGACACTCGGTGGTGCAATAGTCTATACCCCCTCCCCTGCTGAGACGCACATCCATCTCGGGATGGCGGTGTAGGTAGTCTTCTAGAGAGGCTGCAACCAGTTCGCCCTGAGAGATCAGAGACACTCCCTGGGGGAGGCTTTGCTCTATCTTGGGACGAAGCAAGGGATAGTGCGTGCAAGCCAGCACGAGGGCATCGACCTGGGGAGCTACCTCAAAGAGCTCTCGGAGATATTTGCGAACGAAGTAATCGGCTCCATCGCTCTCTGCTTCGCCATTCTCTACAAGAGGGACCCACATAGGGCAAGCCTTCTCGTGTACCTCTAGGTCGGGGAAGAGCTTGGCCACCTCTAGCTGATACGAATGGGCTGACACCGTACCAGGGGTAGCGAGCACCCCGATATGTCCCGAGCGCGATGCTGACGAGAGCGCCTCTACCGTAGGGCGTATGACACCTAGGACACGCCTAGTCGGATCACTACTACCTGGGAGGTAGGCTTGCTGTATCTGACGCAGAGCCTTGGCTGAGGCCGTGTTGCAAGCCAAAATGACGAGCGGACAGCCCTGAGCAAAAAGGTACTGTACCGCCTGCAACGTAAAGTCGTTGATGACGTCAAAGGATCTCGTTCCATAGGGCGATCGGGCATTGTCGCGCAAGTAGAGATAGTCATACTGAGGCAATCGCTTGCGTATCTCCGATAGGATCGTCAAACCTCCATAACCAGAGTCAAAGATGCCTATGGGGCTATATGGCTGTTTCATTTGGTGATGCTGATATATTTACAAACAGAGGAGGATTAGGCCTCTCTACGATATTGCGCCAAGGCATCCAGGATCTCTCGAGCAGCAAGGTCACTCGTACGCTCCTCCCCGAGGCTATCGCGTAGCTCTTGGGTTATAGCTAGTTGCTCCGAGCGAGTATGTCCATCCTCCAGCAGGGGGGCAAGGCGTTGGGCGATGTTAGAGCTAGAGACCTCGTGCCCAATGAGCTCCACGACGGCACCGCGACCTAAGATGAGATTGACTAGGGAGATATATTTGATGGGAAACAAGTGGTCAAACACCCATCGAGCTACCCTCTGCCCCCCCATACGATAGAGGACAATCTGAGGAGTCCCGAGCAGAGCGACCTCCAGCGTCGCTGTGCCAGAGGTTACCAGGGCTGCTCTACTCTCCTGGACGAGCTGGTAGGTTTGCCCAAAGACAACCTCTACTCCCTGCCTTCCCTCGAGATATGGAGCATAGTCTGAGGGCTCCAAGCCTGGTGCTCCCGCAATAACGATGCGGTATCGATGGCAACAACTCTGCACAGCCTCAAGCATCAGGGGGAGGTTGCTCCTAAGCTCTTGCCGACGGCTACCAGGCAAGAGGGCTATCTGAGCCCGAGGAGCCACGGAGCTCGTCCACATATCGAGAGTAGCATCCACACAGGGATTGCCCACGTAGGTAGTCGGTACACCGCGCTCGGAGAAATACTCTGCCTCAAAGGGCAGGATCACCAGGAGCTTATCGACATAGCGCCTGAGCTGCTTGATGCGCCAGGGTTTCCAGGCCCACAGCTTAGGAGCGATGTAGTAGGCGACATAAGCTGTGGGTAGATGGCGCTTGACAAAGGGAAGGATGTACTGATAGTTAAAGCCCGCGAAATCGACCGGTATGACGACGTCGGGAGCGAACGCTAGGAGGGCCTCCTGCACCTGTCTGCCTGCCCTACGTATTGCGCCTAGATTACGAAGCACGGGGCCCAACCCCATAAAAGCGACCTCTCTATAATGCACCAGAGGCGACCTCCCTGCTGCTTGAGCCATAAGGTCGCCTCCCATAAAGGCAAATCTCGCCTCGGAGTCTAGCTCGCTAATCCTTGCTATCAGTCGAGAAGCATGCAAGTCCGCAGAGGCCTCTCCCACGACCAAGAAGTAACGCATAGCATACTCTGGTTAATTATAACTGAATTGCCTTGAGCTCCTCTAGCCTCCTATAATCTGTCGTATCAAGAGTCAGAGGTGTGAGCGTCGCATAGCCTGCACGTAGCATTTCCACGTCCGTCTCTCCCGTCCCCTCCATTGGGGTCTGCTGCTCTCCTTGTAGCCAATAGACCTGATGTCCTCGGCCATTGACACTAGGCATCCACTCGTTTACAAAGCGGCTGACCCCTTGCCTGCAAACATTCAGTCCTAGAGGTTTGTGCTTAGGCACATTGAGAGATAGAAGCGTATGACTAGGCTGAGGGGTAGAGAGCATCCAGCGCACGATGCGCTCGGTATAGTCAAGGGCATCTGCAAAGTCAGGCTGCTCGGCAGTATCGTCGAGGGATGTCGCCAGGGCAGGTATGCCCACGATGGCGGCCTCTCTAGCCGCTCCTATCGTCCCCGAGTAGTGTACACTGATACCATCATTGCTACCATGGTTGATCCCAGAGACGATGAGCACTGGTCTATCCGTCTCCAGAAAGATCGTGCCTAGGGCTAGCTTCACACAATCGGCAGGTGTCCCCTCTACACTATATATAGTGAGGCCTGTCTCATGATGCCGGTGCTTGAGGCGAAGAGGCAATGTCGGCGTAATAGCAGAGGAGAAGCCTGACCGAGGCCCCTCGGGTGCAACCATCGTTACCCGAGCAAACGTCATCAGCCTGCGGGCGAGCTGTTGTACGCCCGGAGCTCGAAAGCCATCATCGTTGCACAGGAGTATATGGGGCAGAGACTGGCTACTACTCATCGCTATAATCTCCCGCTATGCTATGTAGCTTGACCTCAAAATGTAGCGCCGAATAGGATGGGATGATAGTGCCCAGTCCCGTAGCACCATAGGCCAGATACCAGGGAATAATCACATTGACACGATCGCCCACCCTCATATTCTCTAGGGCTATGCGCATCCCAGGGATATAGCCCGACACACGGGTCTTTGCCTTGGGGCTGGCCGAAGTATCGCCATCAAAGAAGCCTGAACCATCCTGCACCCAGGTGGTAAGCAGATGACCACTATAATTCATACGGATATAGTCCGTTGCCTTGGGCGTAGCCCCAGTGCCCTCCTCCAGCCACTGCATATAGACAATAGCGCTCTGCCCATAGTAGCCAGGGCTAGTAACGGCCTTGTAGCTGGTGTTGGTAGCAAAGCTCTTGAAGGCCTGCTCATTGTTATAGCGACGTTGCTCCACGCCGTCGATAGACTCGCTACAACTCCCCAGCAGTAAGGCGCCAAGGGCTAAGAGGCCAAGAGCTACGTGAGAGGTAAACTTCATTGGAGTTCCTGTTGCTTAGGGTTAAATTTTCTTCAGCAGCGTCTTCATAGCCACAGCCTCTCCGATGAAGCTAGAGAGGTCCTTGATCGCTATACGCTCCTGAGCCATAGTATCTCTGTGTCGTATCGTTACCGTATCGTCCTCCATGGTCTGGTGGTCGATGGTGATGCAAAAGGGCGTACCTATGGCATCCTGCCTGCGGTAGCGCTT
>JBGYQR010000191.1:0-6274 GCA_041839075.1 Porphyromonas sp. | reverse complement strand
GCTACTTGTTTTTGACGATCTGAGCCATAAACTCAGCCTCGCACACTAGCGTCTCTCCGACGAAAGCGAGGCCACGCATATTGGCCATGCCTCGTCTAACCTCTGTGATCATACGTATCTTAAAGATGAGGGTATCGCCTGGTACCACCTTCTGACGGAACTTGACATTGTCGATCTTGAGGAAGTAGGTCGAGTAGCTGTCGGGGTCTTCGAGGGTACTGAGCACTAGGAGACCTCCCACCTGCGCCATCGCCTCGATCTGCAAGACGCCTGGCATGACAGGCTCGCCGGGGAAGTGCCCTTGGAAGAACTCTTCGTTGGCTGTGAGGTTCTTGATCCCTACGATATAGTCGTGTCCAATCTCAATGATCTTGTCCACCATCAAGAAGGGGTAGCGATGAGGCAGGAGGCCTCGGATCTGATTGACATCGAGTATTGGCGCCTTGTTGGGGTTGTAGAGAGGTGCCTGAGACTCGTTTTGCTTGATGTCCTTACGGATCTTCTGCCCCATCTCGTTGTTGATCTTGTGCCCTGGGCAGGTGGCGATGATACGCCCGCGTATGGGGCGTCCTACTAGTGCCAGGTCTCCGATGACGTCTAGCAGCTTGTGGCGCGCAGGCTCGTTGTTGAAGATGATGGGCGCGTTGTTGATGTAGCCGAGCTCTAGCCCAGACTTACGCTCTGCCCCCATGAGGTCGCAGAGGCGGTCGAGCTCCTCCTGAGGCATCTTCTTGTCGTAGATGACCAGGGCGTTGTCTAGATCGCCCCCCTTGACGAGGTTGTTTTCCAGGAGCTTCTCTATCTCGCGAACGAAGACGAAGGTACGTGAGGCAGCAATCTCCTCCTCGTACTTGGAGAGGTCCTCGAGAGAGGCAAACTGGTTGCTCAGCACAGGGCTGTCGAAGCTGATATGCACGTCGAGGGCAAAGCCGTCGTAGGGCAAGAGTAGGAGGCGGCTACGTCCGTCGGCACTGACCACTTCGGTGGGCTGCTTGACGATGTAGTACTCGCGATAGGCGTCCTGCTCCTCTAGACCCACCTGCTGGATGGCACGCGCGTACTCGATAGCGCTACCGTCGAGGATAGGAAACTCGGGCGCATTAACCTCAATGATACAGTTGTCTACACCCAGGGCGTAGAGGGCACTCATGGCGTGCTCGATGGTGCTCACACGCGCATCACCCTTGACGAGTACGGTACCGCGATCGGTCTCCTTGACGTATTCGCTGAGGGCAGGTATCTCTGGTTGCCCCTCTAGGTCTACACGGCGGATGACGCGCCCCGTATGGATGGGGGCGGGATGAAACGTGATCTTGATCTCTAGACCCGTGTGTAGTCCTTTGCCACTGAAGCTAAAGCTCTCTTTGAGCGTATGCTGCTTGATCATTATTCTTCTATTTTAAGTTTCTGTATCTCTTTCTCTAGTTGGCCGAGCTGGCGGTACATCTCTGGTAGCTTCGACATCACGGCATAGCTACGCATAGCGTTGCGGGCCTCCATGGCGGGAGAGCCGAGTAGCGTCTTGTCGCTCTCTACATTGCCCAGTACCCCTGTCTGTCCGCCGAGCTGTACTCGGTCTCCGATATGTAGGTGTCCGGCGATACCCACCTGGCCTCCGGTCTGGCACCAGGAGCCTATGCTCGACGAGCCAGCCATCCCGCCCTGGGCAGCCATTACGGTGTGGGCGCCCACCTGGCAGTTGTGTGCAATCTGCACTAGGTTGTCGAGCTTGGCGCCCTGACGTATGATGGTGCTTCCCATCACAGCCCTGTCTATACAGGTATTCGCTCCGATCTCCACATCGTCCTCGATGATAACGTTGCCGAGCTGAGGGATCTTGCGGTAGCCGTCTAGCTGGGGGGCAAATCCGAAGCCATCAGCACCCACCACAGCGCCTGCGTGGATGATGCACCGCAGGCCAATAGTTACACCATGATAGATGGTTACATTCGGATAAATGATGCTCCCTGCTCCAATCTTGCACCCACGGCCGATATAGCTATTGGGGTATATGAGACAGCCATCGCCTATCTCTGCGCCAGCCTCGACGACGACGCCTGGCCCGAGGTAGACGTCTTGCCCTAGGGTGGCTCCCTCTAGGACAACGGCTCGAGGGTCTATGCCCGTGGGACGTTGGTGGAGCTGCTTCTCGACGAGCTGCATCAGTTCGGCTAGGGCTGCATAGGGGTCAGCCACACGTATGAGGGTGGGGCGTACAGGCTCTTTGAGCTCGAGGTCATGGCGCACCAGGACGATACTAGCCTCTGTCGTATAGAGGTACGACTCGTATTTGAGGTTGGCCAGGAAGGTGAGCGTGCCAGCCTGTGCCTCCTCTATCTTGGCAAAGGCGTGCACCACTGCTGAGGCGTCTCCCTCGATCGTCCCTTGTAGGAGCTGGGCAATCTGCTCTGCCCGATATTGGATCTTCATGCTGATGGTGGCTCCGCGTATTATATCTCGATAAGTTTGGCCTTGAGCAGGATCTCGGCCATCTGATGGCGGAGCTTCTCTGCCTCGTCTGCCGCGTGCAAGGCAAAGGCCTCGCTGCTATCGGCGAAGATGATACTACGAGAGGCATTGACTAGGAGGCCACACTCTGCCGTCAGGCCGTACTTGGCGACCTCCTCGAGGCTACCATTCTGAGAGCCGACTCCGGGCACGAGCAGGAAGTGGTTGGGCACAATCATACGAATGCGCTCTAGCATCTGAGCCTTGGTCGCTCCTACGACGTACATCAGTTGCTCGTCATCCCCCCAGGCTTTGCTCTTGCGTAGCACGCGCTCGAAGAGGTACTCGCCACTCTCGTCGCGCATCATCTGGAAGTCTTCACTACCCTCGTTGCTCGTCAGCGCCAGCAGGATGGTCCATTTGCCTGGATACTTCAGCGAGGGAGCCACGCTGTCGGCGCCCATATAGGGCGATACCGTGAGGGCATCTACTCTGAGGTGCTCGAAGAAGCTACGGGCGTACATATCCCCCGTATTGCCAATATCCCCGCGCTTGGCATCTGCGATGATGAACTGGTCGGGGTAATGCTTCTGAATATACGCTACCGTCTTCTCAAAGCTCTGAATACCAAAGGAACCCATACTCTCATAGAAAGCCAGGTTGGGCTTGTAGGCAACGCAGAGATGAGCCGTGGCGTCAATGATGCGCTTGTTGAAGGCGAAGATGGGGTCATCGTCCTCTAGCAGGTGCTGGGGGATCTTGCGGATGTCGGTATCGAGCCCGATGCAGAGGAAGCTCCGTTTGCGCTTGATGTTCTCAAATAACTCTTGCTTGGTCATACGCTTCGTTTGAGTAGTGGGGTGAGTCGTTGGCTAGGGTTAGGTTATAGGGCGGCCTCTTTCATTCGCTCGATGTTCTCGGCAATGATCAGCTCATCGATGATGGGTTGTACCTCGCCATTCATGATGGCGCCGAGGTTGTAGAGCGTGAGGTTGATGCGGTGGTCGGTGACACGGCCCTGGGGATAGTTGTAGGTACGTATCTTGGCCGAGCGATCTCCCGTAGAGACCATCGTCTTACGCTTAGAGGCGATGGCTTCGTTGTGCTTGGAGACCTCCATGTCGTAGAGCTTGGTACGTAGCATCTGCATGGCGAGCTCGCGGTTGGCCAGCTGGGTACGTGCTTGCTGACAGACTACCACGATGCCGGTAGGCTTGTGGGTGAGCTGTACCTTGGTCTCAACCTTATTGACGTTTTGCCCGCCAGCGCCTCCCGAGCGAGAGGTGTGAAAGTCGATGTCCGCAGGGTTGAGTACGACGTCTACCTCCTCAGCCTCTGGCAGTACGGCCACAGAGGCGGCTGAGGTATGCACACGCCCTTGGGTCTCGGTGGCAGGCACACGCTGTACGCGGTGTACACCACTCTCGTACTTGAGGATGCCGTACACGCCCTCGCCCGTTACCGTGAAGATAATTTCCTTGTATCCGCCAGCCGTACCCTCGCTCATGCTGGTTACCTCAGTGCGCCAGCCACGTCCTTCGCAGTAGCGGGTGTACATCTTGTAGAGGTCGCCAGCGAATATCGCGGCCTCGTCTCCTCCCGTGCCACCACGTATCTCCATGACGACGTTTTTCTCGTCCTCGGGATCTGCGGGTATCAAGAGGAGCTTGATCTCCTCCTCTAGAGTGGGGATGCGCTCCTCTGCCTCCGACATCATCTCACGAGCCATGGCGCGTAGCTCCTGGTCGCTCTCGGTCTCGAGGGTTTCGCGCCCTTCGTCGATGTTGCCTAGGAGGTTGCGATACTCTTTGCCTTTCTCTAAGATGCGCTCAAGGTCTCGATACTCTTTGCTGAGCTTCATAAAGCGCTTTTGGTCGGCGATGATGTCTGGAGCCGTGATGAGCGACGAGACCTCTTCGAAGCGGATCTCCAGGCTCTCTATACGGCTGAGTAGGTCATTGTCTGATGCCATCTATATCTCTGTCCTTTTCTTTGTTCTAGTGGTTGTCCAAACTGCTGAGGCTAGTGCTCCTTGGGCAGTCTAGTAGTGTAGCTCGCCCCAGGGGCTATGTATGGTGAGGCTATTGCTGGGAGCCTCCTCGACGCGCCCGATGACTTGAGCCTCTACGCCAAAGCTACGGCTGATCTCGATGATGCGCTGGGCGTCTTGTGGGGCGACGTATAGCTCCATGCGGTGCCCCATGTTGAAGACCTTGTACATCTCGCTGGCGGGCGTACCACTCTCTCGGTGTATGAGCTCAAATAGCGGAGGGATTGGGAGCATATTGTCCTTGATGATACGCTTGCCCTTGACAAAATGCAAGACCTTGGTCTGTGCTCCGCCCGAGCAGTGTACCATGCCGTGGATGCGTGGGCGCATCTCGTCGAGGACTTGCTTGATGATAGGGGCGTAGGTGCGGGTAGGGGAGAGGATGAGTCGCCCTGCATCTAGAGGGGTCCCCTCGATGCTCTGAGTTAGCTTGCAGCTACCGCTATATACGAGCTCGCTTGGTACAGCTCCGTCGAAGCTCTCGGGGTAGGCCAGGGCTAGGTCGTGGTGCAGCACGTCGTGCCGAGCACTCGTCAGACCATTGCTCCCCATACCGCCGTTGTACTCATGCTCGTAGGTCGCCTGGCCGTAGGAGGCTAGCCCTACGATGACGTCTCCGCCTTGTATGCGCCCGTTGTCAATGATGTCGGCTCGGCGCATACGGCACGTTACCGTACTATCGACGATGATGGTACGTACCAGGTCGCCTACGTCGGCTGTCTCTCCTCCGGTAGAGTGTACACTGATGCCCCAGCTACGTAGCTCGGCCAGTAGCTCTTCGGTACCACCTATGATGGCGCTGATGACCTCGCCTGGTACCAGGAGCTTGTTGCGCCCGATGGTCGAGGAGACGAGGATGTTGTCTGTGGCTCCTACGCAGAGCAGGTCGTCGATATTCATGATGAGGGCATCCTGAGCAATGCCCCTCCACACCGATATATCTCCGGTCTCTCGCCAATATATATAGGCTAGCGAACTCTTGGTCCCCGCACCATCGGCGTGCATGATGTTGCACCACTCGGGATCTCCGCCTAGGATGTCTGGGATAATCTTGCAGAAGGCCGTGGGGAAGAGCCCTTTGTCTACGTTTTTGATGGCGTTGTGTACGTCCTCTTTGGAGGCTGAGACGCCACGTTGGATATATCGTTCGTTCATATCTCAGATGATGGGAAAGCTGTCGCTGTGAGTATTACCTTGCTTGGATGTCGTGCTCTATCTCAGTCGGAGGACGTCCCCCTCTTCGGGTACATAGTCCTCATCTTTTTGGTTGTGCTCATATAGCTTCGAGAGCTTGATGCCGTAGCGTTGCGAGATGCTGTGCATCGACTCCCCTACGCGCACGGTATGGGTACGGTAGGCTCCAGGGGCACGGCTGTTTTTGCTCTCGAGGTAGACGACGTCGCCCTCTTGGAGGGTGAAGTCGCGTGGCGCATCGTTGTAGCGAGCGAGCTTGCGCGCTGAGATGCCTAGCTCGGCCGAGATGCTCTCGAAGGTCTCGCCATGGCTGGCCAGTACATAGTATAGCCCATAGCTCTTGTAGACAGGGCGTATCTCGGGCGTGGCCTCTGTCTTGGCTTTAGTGGTCTGGCGCCCTCGAGTAAAGGCCGAGTGCTTGGATCTGGTCGTAGTGCCAGCCATCCAGCTGGGGCGCTCACCTTTGTCGAAGGCGTACAGCTCATAGTCTTCGATGATCTTGATGAGCTTGTTGGCATACCCCTTGTCGGTGGCGTAGCCCGCTGTCTGTAACCCCTTGGCCCAGCCTCGGTAGTCGTCTGC
>JBGYQR010000190.1:0-3788 GCA_041839075.1 Porphyromonas sp. | reverse complement strand
CGTATTACTTGAGCAGGCGGAGGATATGTCCCATGCGCTCTTTTTTGGTGCGCATATAGGCCGCGTTATATTCGTTGGGTTCGATCTCTATGGGGAGCGTCTCGGTGATCTCTAGCCCATAGGCCTCTAGCCCTACGCGTTTGATGGGGTTGTTGGTCAGGAGCTTCATCCTGGTGATACCTAGTTGGCGGAGGATCTGAGCACCCACTCCGTAGTCTCTCTCGTCGGCATTGTGCCCCAGGTGCAGGTTGGCATCGACGGTGTCTAGCCCATCCTCTTGTAGCTTGTAGGCCTTTATCTTGTCCATCAGTCCTATGCCACGTCCCTCCTGGTTGAGGTAGATAATGACTCCACGCCCTGCCTCCTGTATCATCTCCATGGCTCGGTGGAGTTGCTCCCCGCATTCGCATCTATGCGAACCGAAGATGTCGCCCGTCATACAGCTCGAGTGTACGCGCACTAGGACGTCCTCCCCCGAGGTGATGTCTCCCTTGAAGAGGGCTACGTGCTCGAGCCCATTGCTACTTTGGCGGAAGGGGATGAGCCTGAAGTTGCCGTAGGCTGTCGGCATAGCGACTTCCTCGCCACGCTCTACCATACTCTCGGTACGGAGGCGATAGGCAATGAGGTCTTTGATGGAGATGAGTTTCATGTTCCACTTCTTAGCGACCTCCACCAGCTGGGGCAATCGTGCCATCGTACCGTCTTCGTTGATGATCTCTATCAGAGCAGCTGCTGGGTAGAGCCCCGCTAGTCTAGCCAGGTCTACGGCCGCCTCCGTATGTCCGGCGCGGCGCAACACACCTTTGTTGCGGGCTCTTAGCGGGCAGATATGTCCTGGGCGAGCTAGGTCGCTGGGGGTGATGCTGGGGTCGGCCAGAGCCAAGATCGTTTGCGCCCTGTCGTACATAGAGACGCCCGTGGTGCAGCCGTTGCCTAGGCGGTCCACCGTGACGGTAAAGGGGGTCTCGTGCACAGAGGTATTGGCAGGTACCTGCATGGGTAGCTCGAGCTCTGCCGCACGATCTTCTGTGATGGGGGCGCAGAGAACACCACGGCCGTAGCGCATCATGAAGTTGATCTTCTCTGGCGTTACCTTTTCGGCGGCCATGATGAAGTCGCCTTCGTTCTCTCGGTCTTCATCGTCCACCACGATGACGATCTCACCTTGGCGGAAGTCCTCGAGGGCTTCCTCGATCGTGTTGAGCTTGATTGCTTCCATAGGGGTTGTAGTAGAGTATGGTTTGATGAGTTTGATTATTGCACAGGGATGTTGTGTTTGTTGATCTCCTGCAAGAGATCTTGTAGCAGCCTCTCGGTACGCTCGAGATCTTTCTTGAGGGCACGACGTCTACGCACCAGGTAGACGCCTAGGGGCGCCAGTAGTGTACCCGATAGGGCAAAGAATAGCCCTAGAGCCTCGCGCCCTTGTGGCATGAGCCTCGAGAGCTTATTTGGGAGGATGGGCAGATCCTTGAGCCGTGCTATGAGCATCGGGTCACGGGCGCCAGAGAGCTGCTCGACCAGGGTGTCCATATCTCGGCTGGTAGAGCTTAGTTGCTCCAGCGTGGTGTGGTAGTTGCCCCAGCCATAGACCCAGCGCTCGAAGAGACCACTCGAGAGGATGGCTTGTATATTGCTCATTAGCCTAGAGGTCTCACGGGCGGCCTCGGGGTAGTCGATCTGATCGAAGCTAACCTCCTTGTACTCGACCTTGCGTACGCGGTCGAGCCTGAGCAGGTGCCGGAAGAAGAGGACGTAGGCATCCAGGTTGAGGGACGCAGAGTCTCTCGTGGCCTGGTAGGTGAGGAAGATACCAATGGGCAGTAGCACTAGCGTGCTGAGCCACATCCCCAGGGGGACGCTCATCTTTTGGCTCAGGATCATATTGCGCCCAAAGGTATCGATCACATAGTACACAATGAAGAAGAGCACCGAGATCACAACGGGCATCCCCAGCCCTCCCTTGCGTATGATGGCACCCAGCGGAGCCCCAATGAAAAAGAACACGATACACGCCACCGGCAGGGTAAACTTACGATGCCACTCCTGGTGGTTGGTTCTATACTCGTAGTACGCTCCCTGGTCGAGGTAGAGGCGGTGCTCGGTCTCACTGCGCATGAGCTGCAACTTTTGTGTGGCTCGGCCGATGAGCTCGATGCTGTCGCGCAGGGTGTAGGTCGCAAGCAGGCTGTCTAGGTCGAGGCGGTAGGCGACGTCGGTAGACCCCAGGAGCTCTCGCCGTTGCTCGATGGCCCAGGGCGTTGTGTCGAGCCTGCTGGGCATGGTGTAGCTATACCGCTCTCGGTCTATAATGCTGAGCAAGGCCTCGGAGGTATGGGTACGGATGCTGTCGATGGTATGCGAGGTGGTGTCGATAGCCAGGTTGAGCTGGGAGAGGTTCTTGCCCACGAAGCGCCCCTTCATATCGCCCTCGTCGTCGAGCTTGAAGTTGGCGTCGAAGTTGATAAGTATCTCCTTGTAGCCAAAGCGCTCCTTGGCATAGGCCGTTGGCTTAGGGTCGGTGCTGTATGCCGGGGTGCTAAGGTTTTCGAAGCTCTGCCCTCCGTAGAGCCTCCAGGTCAGGTAGGTCTTGCCCTCGTCCATGACGATGCGCCCTGAGTCGGCTCTGATGATACGCGCGTTGGCCACCCCTTGCTTGTGGTCGTATATCATGACATCCTTGAGACGCCCGACGTGCTCTTTGTCGCGCTCGTGCACATAGACGCTGTATCCTGGGATGCCGTTGTAGAATGTACCCTCGGGGATCTCCAGCTCGGGGGCTGCCTTGCGTGCCGAGAGCAGGGTCGTCCACATACGCACCTGCGAGGTGATCATATAGGTGTTTTGAAAGACGAATAGCCCCAGGGCCAGTAGCAACACCGTGGCGAGCAGTGGGCGCATGATGCGGTAGAGGGGGACACCCGATGCCTTCATAGCCAGCAGCTCCAGGCGCTCGCCCATGTTGCCAAAGTACATCAGAGAGGCAAAGAGCACGCCGAGCGAGAGCCCTAGAGGCAAGAGCGTCATAGCGGCATAAAAAACCGTTTGCGCCACAATCCACATGCTGAGCCCCTTGCCGACGAGCTCATCGACGTAGCGCCAGAGGAACTGCATCAAGACGATGAACCAGCTGATGAGGGTCGTCATCAGGAGCATAGGCAAGAAGCCTCGTAGGATGTAGCGGTCTAGTATCTTGATCACGATGGGTATAGGCTGTCGTGGCTTGGCTATCGTCTCTAGTGGGGCGTGAGGTTGCGTTACTTGGGCGAGGCCGTAGAGGCTACCGCCTGGGGCTGATTTTGCTCGCGTGCCGTCAGAGCTCGCTGATAGAGGCGAGCGTTGCGCATGTGCGTGGCGTAGTCGGAGGCGAAGTTGTGATACCCGTCAAAGGTCTCTCTCGCACACATATATATATACGTATGGTCTTCGGCTCTAAGCACCGCGTCTATCGTCTTGGGGTGAGGCAAGCGAATAGGGCCAGGAGGTAGCCCAACATGCCGGTAGGTGTTGTAGGGCGAGGCCACTTGTAGGTGCACGCCCACGACCCGCCTGATGCTCCAATCGCCTAGAGCGTAGATGATCGTTGGGTCGCTTTGCAAGGGCATCTGACGACGTAGCCTATTGATATATAACCCAGCGATGCGGCTGTGCTCATCGCGCTTGGCGCTCTCGGCATCAACGATGGTAGAGAGGATAGCTACCTCTGAGGGGCTAAGCCCTAGTCCCTGCGCGAGAGCCTTGCGCTCGCTCGTCCAGTAGTCATTGTGATGGCGAACGAACGTTTT
>JBGYQR010000189.1:0-4101 GCA_041839075.1 Porphyromonas sp. | reverse complement strand
TATCGTTGCTTATTGCTTGTGTCGTATTAGTAATACTGCCTGAAGGTCATGACAACGGCGTGTCCAGCATTCTCGCCCGTGGCAGGATAGGCGTTCTCGGCAATCTCGATCAGGAGCTCTACCTTGGGGTTAGCCTTGCGATATACGTACGAGAAAGTCTTGAGCCCATCGCGGCTATAAAAGATGTAGCCGTTGTCGCGGAGCATCGTGCGGAATGGTTCGGTGAAAAAGATCATCGTCCCATCGAAGTACACGATACGTCTGTAGTTGGGCTCGGTGAAGATGAGGTTGCTCATACGGCTCGACCAGCTCAGGTTGTAGGTATAGGTCAAGCTCTTCTCTAGCCCTGCCTCCGTATGGCGGTAGACCAGACGACGGGCGGTCGTGTACTTGCTGTCCTTGACCCCACCGATAGTGGCCTGGTAAGCATCGATCTGCGCGATGGTAGAGATCAGGAAGGTCAGCTTGCCGTCCTCCCAAGGCCAGCGGGTAATAGTCGCCATGGGATCGGTGTTGGTGGGGAAAGTGCAGAAGTGGAGGAACGACTCCGACTTGCCGATGACCACCTGCATCTCGGTGCTGATGGCATCGTTGCGGAAAAACTTAGCCGAGACCTCCTCAAAGCCATTGGCCTGCATGAAGGCTCGGAAGTCATCGTACGCCTCGCCATCGGCCACGACAGAGGCATCGGCCAGGATAGCCTTGGTGTGGATGGCATCGCCACTGCGCGTATAGGAGTAGTCTAGGCGCACGATGGCGGGGCTCGTCGTGGTGAACTGGAAGGTACGCTCTAGGGCATAGGTCGGAGGCACACCCTGGAGGATGCTCTTGCGCCTGTCCTCGAGCTCCTCGAGCTGATCGGGCTTGAGCGTGCGGTCTAGGATGGGCAGTATCCAGTAGATGATACCCTGCTGAGAGACCTCGAAGGTGAGGGGCTCGGCGCCCTCGGATTGGCGTACCTCGATGGTAGCCTGGCGAGCCTGGCGAGCCTTGTTCTCAGCGATCTTGAGGACGATCTGCCTCTGCACCAGGTCGCGCTCGACGGTGATCCAGTCCGCCTCGGTAGAGACGAGCCAGGTGTCGAAGTTGCTATTGACATCGACCCTGCGCTCACCGCCAAACTGGTCTAGCTCGTCGGGGACGAGGCCCAGCGTCAGCTCGGCTCCGGCGGCCTGCTGCTCGACCACGAAGCTACGCGTAGCACCTACGGCCACCACCTCGATGGTAGCACGGCGCGCGATCTGTGAGGTATTGCTCGTAGCCTTGAGGCGGATGGCATCCCCCTCTCGAGAGGCGACAAGCCACGAGTCTGTGGAGAACACACGCCAGTCTGCCCCGCCACTCTTGAGGGCGACGGTCTGATCGATAGCGGTGGCTGGGAGCGTGAGCTGGCCATCGGCAGGCAGAGCGAGCTCCAGGGTCACCTGGGAGGGGGTGGGGTCTCCGCTTTGGTCATGCTGGCAAGCGCCCAAGAGCAGTATAGATACCGCCAAGGCAAGGATAGCTTTTATCTTCATAATGCGACTTGTCTATCTAGGGGAGTAGTGAGGGGAGCTGATCTATACGGCCGGCTCTCAGCCCAGCGGTCACAGGCCCCAGAGAGGTCTGAGCCGAAGAGGTCTGAGTGGCTATCGAATAGACGACAACGCGGTTGAGGTAGTAAGACGAGAGGGTCAGAGCACTCATCTCGGCTGCGATCTTCTTGTCCTGATGGATATAGATATGAGAGCGCACGGCGGGATGGAAGTAGAGGTAGGTATAGCCTAGACCTGTCATCATCTTGTGCCAAGCCTGGGTGGGATAGGCCACCATACCAATACGCGTGAAGGTCTCGTCGGCCTTGGAGTAGAGCAGGATGCTACGAGAGAGCTTGCCCGCAGTATCGAAGACATACCCACGACCAAAGTAGGGTGAGGGGACGAACCAAAATGGTACGCCTAGAGCCTTGCTAAACTCCGAGTCGTACTGCCCGCTGTGGCTTGTCTCCCAAGCATCCACGTCAGCACGGCTCTTGGTAAAGTCGATGAACCCAGGGTCAAACGTAAAGCTAGGCGTCGTACCCTCCACCTTGGGGTCAGAGGGGTAGAGATAGACGTAGCCCACAGAGGTACCCTGGTCGTTCGTCTGCGTGAGGATGTAGAGGTTGGTACCCTGCTCCTGGTGGCGATACTCGATGAGCCCGCTGGTCTTGTCGGCGGGGCTGATACGCGTATAGCCCTCCTCGACTAGGAAGCTCCAGAAGCTCTGCGAGTAGACGATCGTGGGGTCTGAGGCCACAAGCACCGTGGCGTAGAGGAAGTCTGAGCCGTAGCTCATAAACTCGTAGCGGACGTTGGGGAAGGCAGCGCTCTGAGTCTTGAACGTGTAGTAGGGTATGTCTACATCGTTTTGCAAGACGGGGGTGGTGGCAATGGCACTACCACGCGCCTTCTCGAGGAGCTCTACCTCGGCGAGGCCTCCGCGCCAGGCGTTGTAGGGGAGTAGGTAGTGGAGCTTGCCGAGCTGCTTGACCTGGAAGGAGAGCTGGCTACTGCCTAGGTCGAGGACCACAGAGGTCGTACGGGCCTCGACGGTCTCGTTGTCCTGAGCCTTGAGCACCAGCTCGCCCGAGCGGGGCAGAGCCAATACCTGGAGCCACTCGGCACTCGAGGTCGCCGTCCAGCTCTCTGACTCGATGGGGACGATATACCTGCGCTCAGCACCCGTATTGGGCAGAGTCACCAGGCGCTCGCCAGAGCTCGTGGCCGTACCGAGGTCGAGGCGGTTGTACCCCTGCTGCTCGATGGTGATGCTACGCAATAGACCGCCAGCCGAGACGACCACCACGCCCTGACGTGGGGAGAGGTCAGTATTCTCCTCGATGGTCAGCTGCAGGCTGTTGCCAGCACGCGTAGCCTCGAGCCACGAGGCATTGCTCACTGCCGACCAGCGCGCCTGGTTGGTTTCGACACCCACGACGATCTCGTGGGCTTGACTATCGACGCTCACCTGCTCTTCGCTCGAGAGGGTGAGCATCGGCTCGTCTAGCTTGTCTTCTTGACAAGAGGTTATCAGCCCCAATAGGGCCAGCAACCCGACAAATAACGCTTTCTTCATTTTGTATCGCTAAGTAGTCTTACTATATAGGTCTATCATCAAGTCGGGGGGATCTGCGGGGGGCGCGCTAGCCCTAGCCCTATGGCAGATGAGGTTTGTCCGGGGAGAGGGACCACAAGGCGCGCCTTGCATTATGCAATCAGCTCCCAAGCAGAGTGGGACTTCGGTGTATCTCTATCCGCCCGCTCCTCTACACTCGCCTATGTCTCTGCCTCGCCCGAGGAGCATTTACCAAACCCGAGCAAATGTACACCAAAGATTGTGAATATCCTATACACCTCGGTAGTATTTATCCAAAACATAATTTTACCCCCTGTATATACCACGTTGCAAGGGGCAAATAGACAAATGCTGACAATACGACCAAGAGGCACAGAGCGTTAGGGCACTTATGCCACACCCAGGGGCGATTAACCGTCCTTAACAACACCGCCCTATATAACCAATTATTTAACGATACCCCCTCCATCGGCACACATTGTCCCATCGCCCAGTAATCCGCAGAGCATAGATTAACGAACACCCCCACCCCCGCACAGAGCTACCCCGCCCCCTCAAGGGCCGGGGGGCATGCGCCCGATGGCTTGTGCCTCGAGGGCATTGCGCCAGCGTTTGGGTAGGCCTCCTCAAAGTGCCACCCCTACGACGCGCTACCTTAGAGCCCCGAGGCGCGCTAACCTAAAGCCCTCGAGAGCTCCAACCTAGAGCGCTGAGGCGATCCAACTAGAGCGCCCCGAGGAGCTCTAGCCTACTGCCCACGGGGGGGGCGGTCGGCTAGCGGGAGGAGGTGCGGGGGAGAGGGGGGAACAATGCGGGGAAGAGCGGGGGCGATGCGGATGAAGGGGAGAGAGGAGATGCGGGAGGCGTGCGGAGGAGGGAGAGAGAGGAGGTGCGGGGGAGGGGTGCGGGAGGCGACGAGGGTGGGCATCTGAGGGGTTTTGCGTAAGTTTGTAGAGACGGGGGCGGGCGCTGAGCCCCGAGGGAGCCCCACCCACCCCCGTAGGG
>JBGYQR010000188.1:0-11020 GCA_041839075.1 Porphyromonas sp. | reverse complement strand
TCGTGTTGCTTGCTCATTCGCCTGGTTGCTTGTTGTCTGCGCGCAAAGGTAATGCCATCCCAGCAAATACTACGATTAGGCCATGGCTCCGCCTCATCCCCCTCCCATCTTGGGGATAGACAAATCGTATCGCCCCTCAAGCCTCTAGGCTCGAGGGGCGATACGATTTGATGGGCGGGAGCCGAGGCTTGCCCTAATTGACGATGACTGAGAAGCTAGCCCCAGAGGCGTAGTCGGTATTGGTATGTCCGCTGATAGCCTTTAGGCGGATGTAGCGTCCCTTGGCAGGCTCAGCAAACAGCACCCTCTGCTTGTCGGTCGAGTCGGCGAAGGCGCCTGCATGTACCTGCGTCCAGGTCTGGGCATCAGCGCTGACCTCAACGACGTAGTCCTTGATACGTCCGTTGCGGTTGTTGCCCTGGCGTTGGAGGAAGACGATACCTCGGAAGGTCGTCTCATCTTCGTTGGTATCGAAGTCGATCCAGTGGGGATACTTGGCCACCGTGAGGTAGTAGGTCGTATGCCAGATGGTCGAGGGGTCGTCGTCGATGAGGTTGAAGGCGGGGTTCCATGAGGCCTCTTCGCTACTTGCGTAGTGGATGCTCAGCGGGATGCTTTGCAGGCGCTCGAAGGTAGCCGAGGTACCGAGGCGACGGTCGCCCGTCTTGTGCGCCTGTATCTGGGCGGCATCACGCAAGAGGAAGCTCCCCGTATAAGGCTGATACTTGCCCCCATTGATAGAGTAGACGAAGGACTCGCCCTCCTTGCCCGAGATAGAGATCATACCGCGGTCGGAGCGTGAGATCGCAGGCGCTACATCCCCCGAGAGGGCTACGCGCTTGACCTCCCCTCCGTCGTATGGGCGGATGATGTTGGAGAAGTGCTTGGCCGAAGAGAAGGCTCTGCAATGTGCCAGGGGAGGCCTTTGCCCACAGCTGTTGCCCCCTAGACCCGTTACCCCAGCATCGAGGTGGAGGTGGGTATCGCCAGCCTCGGGCAGTTCGTGGGGGTGTGGGGCTAGTAGCAGTTCCTTCGCTGACCAGGGCAGTGCCGAGGCGCTCATCGTCTCTCCAGCCTGGAAGAGGATACCACGACCCGTCTCGTCCGTCAGCGTTACCCAGCGCACATCCTCGCGGTTGCCCATGGTCTGAGGCTTGGGGAAGTGGACGAACTGGTCGGCCACGGTGCTCTTGTGTACCTCTACAAACTGAGCCGTCTTGCGGTCGCTGTAATTGTTGATAGGCCCGCGACCATAGTAGTGGTACTGCTGGTAGCGCTTGGGGATGATGAGCTCGTAGCCCAAGCGTCCGAGTGCTAGGCGAGGATTGTTGCTGGTGATGTTGGCCTGGAGCTCTACCGATCCATCGGGGTAGATAGTGAAGGCTTGGGCGGTGGTGAACTTGAAGTCGTCCGCGCCCATAGGCTTGTCGGTCTCCTCCTCGATCCTATACCTACCAGAGGCGCGGACGTCGTATATCTTGGCAGGGTTGGGCGCCTGGCTCACGACGGTGAACGACACCACTACCGCCCCGTCGGCTCTCGTGTAATAGTTCGTCTGGGTTGCCTTGTGCTGGAGGTTGTGTAGACCATTCTTGCCCCAGTTGCCGATGGCCCAGTTGTCGTTGTCGCAGGCTGCTCTGAAGGCATCCAGCTTGGGACCATTGCCCTCGGCGATGACCACCTCGCCTGCATGGCGTAGGCTATGTATCGTCCCCTGCTTGGTGTCAAACACCACCTCTACCTTGCCGTTAGATACCGTGATGTTGCCCTCCTTGCCACGCTTGGGCGCGGTGATGGTGAGCTTCTCTCCAGTGGCCTGGATGGCGGGGAGCTTGGCGGGCGAGAGGAAGATCTGCTCGTTCATCTGTATGTAGCCAGCCTTAGCCCAGGGCATATCCTCCTTGAGCTCTAGGTCGATGCGCAGGAAGCGTTCGCCTCCTTGACCTCCCTGAAGGATAGAGCCTACCTCGACGGAGCCCGTGCTACGAGGAGCTACCTGTGGCAAGGGGAGCTCTACTCGGCTAACCTGCTTGCCCTCTTCGTAGATAGAGGCAAAGAGGCGATAGCCCTCTAGGGGGGTGTAGTACTGCTTGTTGAATAGCTTGAGCGTATTGCCCTCGAGCGTGATGCCTATGTTTTGATAGACCTTCTTGACCTCGTAGTACTGAGGCTTGGGCGAGCGGTCTGCGAATATGATACCATTCATCACAAACATACCATCGTTGGGCGTGTCGCCAAAGTCCCCACCATAGGCGATGAATCTCTGCCCGTTGGGGAGGTGGTGATAGAGGGCCTGGTCTACCCAGTCCCAGATGGCAGCGCCGCAGAAGAAGTTGGTAGACTCGATAGCCGTCCAGTAGTCTTGTAGCCCCCCTACGGCATTACCCATCGAGTGGGCGTACTCCGAGATATGGAAGGGGTACTTGATCTTGGACTTGCCCTTGACGGCCTCCTGGACCGAGGGGATAGAGGGGTATTGGTTCGACCCCATATCGACGATGTCGTTGTTGCGCTCGTACTGGATGGGGCGCGAGGTGTCTACCTGCTTGGTGGCGTTGTAGGAATTGACGAAGGTAAACCCAGGTCCAGCCTCGTTGCCTAGAGACCAGATGACGATCGAGGGATGGTTGATGTTGGCATAGACCATCTCGAGCATGCGGTTGGTCGTGGCTACATCAAACTCTGGTACGTGCGATAGCGAGGCCTCTCCGTAGTAGTACTGGTGGCTCTCGACGTTGGCCTCGTCCTCGAGGTAGATACCATACTTGTCGCAGAGGTAGTAGAAGTATGGATGGGTGGGGTAGTGCGAGTTGCGCACGTGGTTGATGTTGGCGCGCTTCATGAGCATCACCTCCTCGTGCATCATCTCGCGCGTTATGGCGTGTCCTACCGCGGGGTGTGTCTCGTGACGATTGACCCCCTTGAGCTTGGCGGGCTTGCCGTTGATGAGGAAGTAGCGTCCCGCCAGGCCAAACTCGTCCTGCTCGGCTGGCACATCCTTGATCTCTACCTGGCGGAAGCCCGTGTAGATCGATACGGCCTCGATGGTCTTGCCCTTGGCGTCGAGGAGCTTGGCGACGAGTACATAGCGGTGTGGTGCCTCGGCTGACCAGAGACGAGGAGAGGCCAGGGTGAGTGTCGTCGAGCTCTCTAGGTCGGAGAGGATATGGAGCTTGGAGCTCTTGGTTGTGGCCACCTGCTCGGCTCCTAGGTCAGAGTAGAGGGGGAGGCTGTATAGGTCGTAGCTCAGCTGGTAGCCACGGGCTGCGCGCTTGTCGAGGCTCGTGAGGCTGGCCTTGATAGACAGCGCGCCATGGCTCTCGCCTACCGAGGGGATGACTTGCAGGTCGCGGATCTGTACCTTGGGCTTGGAGACGAGGGCGACTGAGCGGTATATGCCAGGCAGGCGAAACATATCCTGAGCCTCAAGGAAAGATCCGTCGCTGCTTCGGTAGACCTCTACGGCGAGGGTGTTGGTGCCCCCCTTGATGAGGTAGGGGGAGATGTCAAACTCGGCGCGGTTGCGCGAGTTTTTGCTAAACCCTACATACTTGCCGTTGATCCAGAGGTAGAAGAATGAGTCTACACCCTCAAACTGGATATAGGTCTGACGGCCGTCCCACTCCTGAGGTACCGTGAAGGTGCGGCGATAAGACCCTACTTCGTTGCGGTGCTTGTAGGTCGTCCAGTTGGTCGGGGGGGTGCGCATCACTCCGCCCTTCCAGTCGCCAGGCTTGACCTCGTGCCAAAAGATAACGGGCTGATTGACATATATGGGCGTGCCATACTTTTGGGTACCATCCTTTTGGAGGCCATACACGTTCCAGCTCATGGGCACAGACACTTCGTCCCATCGGCTGTCGTCGTACCCCGTTTGGAAGAAGTCCTGGGGACGCTCGTCGGGATGTCCTACCCAGTGGAAGCGCCACTTACCATCGAGGCTCTGATAGTACTCACTATACTCGGGTAGCACCCTGAGGGCATTCTTGTCCGAGGCGAAGGAGTAGAAGGTGGCGTGCGGCTGCTCCTTGCCATGGGCATAAGCCTCCGGACTCTGCCACTCTTGCCCCGAGGGCGCATCCTTCTGCCCGTAGGTAATCCCCCGCAGGGGAGTACCCGCCCAAGCCTCAAGGCTTAGGGTAGCAGCTAGTGCTAAGAGGGTTAGTTTCGTCATCTGCTTAGTCGTTATGATTAAAGTGATCTTGTCAATGTAGGCTGTCCCTAGCGCTCCATTGGAGGGTGGCGGAGCCTCATGCTACTCGTAAGGAGAGCCTAAGGCAAAACGTCCCCCGTAAGGTAGGGTATATCCACCTTACAAAGTTAGTATATCGGCTGGATTTTATCAACCCTCGCCGATATTCACAAATAAATTGACTAATTGTGGGGCTTTAATCTCTCCTTTTATGCCTCTCTGCGGTAGGGGCAGACGAACCATTCGAGTATATCTACCAGGACAAAAAGGACGAAGCCCATCACCCCCAGTACCACGATGCCTGCATACATATCGAGATAATGCACGCGCATCCAGCTCTCGACGATGTAGTAGCCCATACCCTGAGAGGTGCCATAGGTCTCGGTAACGAAGAGCACCGATATAGCTGTGCCGAGGGCGATGCGTAGGGCAGAGAGCAGATCGGGGAGTATGGCGGGGAGGAGCAGATGCCTCAGTTCGCCCGCAAAGCCTACGCCCAGGGAGCGTACGATGGCGATATGGTCGCGGGCGATGGAGCGCAGGCTGTCGCGCAGACCTACGACGAGTTGGAAGAGGATGATGAGCACGATCATCACCACCTTGGTCGCCTCCCCAAGCCCCAAGAGGAGCATAGCCACGGGCAAGAGGGCGAGCTTGGGGATGGGGTAGCTCAGATAGACGAAGGCCTCGAGGGCGCTCCCGAGCTTGCGGTAGCGGTAGATCAATAGGGCGATCACCAGCGCTAGCGCTAGCGAGTAGGCGATGCCCTGGGTGATACGCCCTAGGCTCGCTAGTAGGTGCTCGGGCATACCCCGCCCGAGCGCCTTGGGCAGATGGGCATAGACCAGATGAGGGGCGGGTAGTACGGGGGCATCGACCACGAGGGCGACAAGCCCCCATAGGACGTGTAGCCCCGCGATGCCGAGTAGTATCTGCCAGAGCTTGCTAGTCGGCTTGATCATAGGCATGGTGCAAGTGTTGGCGTAGGTCGTCCTCACGAATGGGGGCGAGGCGAGCCTGGATTTGTCCCCGCGAGATGACTACGGCCTCTAGGGCAAGCTGAGCTGCCTCGAGGGGGTGATGGGTGACTAGCAGGGTCGTCGTCGGGTAGCGCTCCCATAGCTCGGCAAAGAGGGCTCTACTGCGCTCGGCCGACACGACGTCGAGGGCGGAGAAGGGTTCGTCTAGCAACAGCAAATCGGGGCGCATACCGAAGGCTCTGGCCAAAGCCACACGCTGTCTCTGCCCCCCACTGAGCTGGTGGGGGTAGCGCCCCAGTAGCTCTGTGATGCCTAGCCCCGAGATGATCTGCTCGAGCTCCTTGTCGGGGATGGTGCGCTTACTGAGGGTCTGCGGTAGGCGGATATTGCCCAGGACGGTCTTCCAGGGCAATAGCCCATAGCTCTGTGGCACGAGGGCGATCTGATGCCTCCGTGGGTCGAGGGGGCTACCCCCCAGGAGCATCTCGCCTGACCTATGGGGGACGACGCCCGAGAGGGCTGCCAGCAGCGAAGACTTACCTCCCCCCGAGGGACCCACGACGGCGCATATAGTGCGCTCGGGGACGTCTAGGCAGACGTCCCTAAGGGCGATGGTCTCTGAGCTATCGGAGGGGTAGCTCAGAGAGAGGTTGCGGATGCTGAGGTCTGTGGCCAAGAGGGAGGTGTAGGCTACGTTATTGAGCTGGCTCTAGTAGTCCCTTGCCCTTGAGCCAAGCGTGTACGGCGCTCATATCACCGGGGGAGGGCTTCCTCATAGGGTGGTAGGTGGGCAGGGTCATAGAGGCTACGACCTCCTCCTCGACACCGAGCTCCTGGGCGGCGACACCTATCCACTGCGCTCTAGGGGTAGAGGAGAGGTAGCTGACCCCTAGGTTGTAGGCCTCCTCGAGGGCTTTCATCGCCTCGGGATACTGCTCGATGAGGCCCTTGTCTAGCACAAGTCCCGTGAGAGCTAGGGGCTGAGAGGCTCCCAGGACGCCCTCTACGGCTTTCATGCCACGCATCAGCGCTATCTGAGCAAAGGGCTGAGGCAGTACGGCAGCGTCGATCTCTCCCGAGGCGAGCATCTCTAGGCGAATGGGGAGCTTCTGCACCTCCACCTTCTCAAAGGGTAGCGCTCCCATGACCTGGTCGGTGGCGTACTCGATGACGGTGTTGCTAGAGAGGGCAAAGCGCTTGCCCTGGAGGTCTGCTATCTGGCTGACCTCTAGCTCGGGACGTACGACGAGTAGGAATAGTCCGTCCAGGGCGCAGAAGGTCTCTAGCGCCATACCGCGGTGGCGCTGTATCTCTACCGAGGTGTAGTCGCTGACAGCACCACCGATAGCCCCTGTCTGCAAGGCTACATCGCGCTCCATCGGAGAGAAGAAGCGCTCGAGCTCTAGGTCAATCCCTAGGCTATCGAGGTAGCCCATCTTGTCGGCAATGACTAGGGGTAGGTGGTCGATGCTGGGCATGACGCCAATGGTGAGCTCTAGCTTGGGCGAGGAGGCCTGCTCGGTGGTTTTGCTTTGTGCGCACGAGGACAGACCGAGGATGAGGCCGAGGCCGAGCAAGGTGCCAAGGCCGAGGGAGAGGTTGAGGATCTTCATAAGGTGAGGTATGTTGCTATTGATTTGGTTCATGACTATATGGGGCTAGCTGGGCTATGCTACGATGGGCTAGAGGTGGAGGGCTCCGACTGGCGCTGGGCCTTGCGCTCTGCCTTTTGGGCATAGCGACACCAGGGCACTAGGCCACACGAGGAGCACTTGGGCTTGCGCGCCAGGCAGACGTACCGCCCGTGTAGGATGAGCCAGTGGTGCGCCTTGGGGATCAGCTCTTGGGGGATGTACTTGAGGAGCTCGAGCTCGGTCTCTAGGGGCGTCTTGCTTCGTGTCGTCAGACCGATGCGCTCGCTCACCCTAAAGACGTGTGTATCGACCGCCATCGTCGGCTCGTTGTAGATAACGGCGCTGATGACGTTGGCCGTCTTGCGCCCCACGCCCGGCAGTCTCATGAGCGCCTCGCGCCCTTGAGGTACCTGGCCACCATACTCCTCTTGGAGCATGCGAGATAGCCCTACTAGGTGCTTGGCCTTGCTACGCGGGTAGCTGATGCTGCTGATGAGCTCGAATATCTCGTCTTCGCTCGCCTGGTGCATCGCCTCGGCTGTGGGGTAGTGCATGAATAGGCGCGGCGTTACCATATTGACCCGCTTGTCGGTACACTGCGCCGACAGCACCACGGCCACGAGTAGCTCAAAGGGTGTCGTGTACTGGAGCTCCGTCTCGGCGCTCTCGGCATGCTCGGCAAACCAGGCGATGACGCTCTGGTATCGTTGTCTCTTTGTCAAGATGTAATTCGTTTGGCGGTCTGCTCGGGGGCAAAGGTACGTAGATTATAGCGATGAAGTCATCGTTTTCATAGCTTGCTCTGTGGGCTAACAGCAGGTGGACTATCTTCTAGCCAGTCTGCCTCGCCGTAGTTGCCCTTTTTGTTTTCTTTGGAGGCTGGTGGCATACCCTCTACTCTCTCTAGCCCCTCGAGGATAGAGTCAGTTCCTATTATAAACAAAAATTTCCCAAATGAGCTTTGCCCAAAGTAGTCATGGTATTTATTATGTCGGTATCCTAGCTGGATATTGCTTGCGAGGATATCATTCTCTATGGCTTCAAATGTATCAGCAGAAATATCCCCACGATACGCCCAAAACCTCAGGATTATGCCAAACATCTTTCCCTCTAGGTCTGCAAGTACTATGATGTGAATATAATTTCCCCACGTTGGTTTGGTAGTCTTTTCTCTCAGTAGTAGATAATCTCCTAGATGTCGTCGTAGGATAATCCGTAGGGTCTCATGGGCAGACCTCCAGTCAAATACACGTGTAAGATTCTCATGGGTCTCGTACTGCTCGTAGTCGGGCTCGTGATCGTCGTAGTATTGTAATTCTTTGCGGTAGGCAAAGAATGGACATCTATCTGTTCTAGACCCATACCAGTCGACCATATATATTTTCCCGGATTGACTTGTAAGCTGCTCTATCTCTATTGGTTTCTTCTCGATCTTCCTGTCTGCTCTTAGCTCTGTGATAGGGCAGAGTGAGATCAACAGAAGTAGGCATACCTTGCCTAGGTTGCGCTCTAGGAGTGAAGTCATCGTTTTCATAGCTTGCTCTGTGGGCTAACAGCAGGTGGACTATCTTCTAGCCAGTCTGCCTCGCCGTAGCTACCTCTTTTGCGCTCGTCGTTGGGGTCGGATTTTTCTTTCAACCTTTCTAGCCCCTCGAGGATAGAGTCCGTCTGTATAGTAAACATAAACTTCCCAAATGAGCTTTGCCCAAAGAATTTAGGGTTTCCTTGATGGAGGTATCCTAGCTTGATACCACTTGCGAGGATATCATTCTCGATGGCTTCGAAGATGTCAGCAGAGATTGCCCCACGATCCGCCCAAGCTTCTAGGATTACTCCCAACATCTTTCCCTCAAGGTCTGCAAGCATTATAATACTGATATAATTTCCCCACTTTGGTTTGGTTGTCTTTTCTCTCAGTAGTAGATAATCTCCTAGATGTCTTTGTAGGATAATCCGCAGGGTCTCACGAGCAGACCTCCAGTCAAATATGCGTGTAAGCCGCTGATGGGTCTCGTATCGCTCATAGTCGGGCTCGTGGTCTCTGTAGTACTGCAGCTCTTTGCGGTAGGCAAAGAATAAGGAGAACCTTGCTGCAGAGCCAAGCCAATCAATCATATATATTTTCCCCGATTGGCTTGTAAGCTGCTCTATCTCTACTGGTTTTCTCTCAATCTTCCAGTCCGCTCTTAGCTCTGTGATAGGGCAGAGTGAGACCAGTAGCACTAGGCAGACCTTGCCTAGGTAGCACCCTAGGAGTGAAGTCATTGTTTTCATCGTTACTTGCAGTCGTTGAATTGTTTTCTTGCCTGAATCATAGCCTGGATAGCGGTCGGCTTGTAGCCGATGCTATCACCATAGACATATCCATATCGAGTACCGTATCCTCGGTAATGCTTACCAAACTCGTTTGAGAAATGGTAAAACCGCTTTTCGTCGATCTCATCGGGTAGCTGCGTCCCGCCGTTGGTCAGAGTATGGAGCCAGTCTACGTAGGTTGTACGCCCCTCTATCCTCCCGTCAATGGGCTCGTCAGAATTCTCCGCAAACCAAGTGTAGCGCTCTCCTTTGGGATTGAGGGCTTCGTGGTTGCCTGCGCAAGCGATATAGTCGAGGAGGTTTTGCATCAGCGCTCTCTCAAACTCGATCATGCCGAATAGACGAACCCTTGCCTCAGACTTCATGGTGTCGAGCCGATGATGTCGAAACTGATATGCATGGATCATCTCGTGGGACATACTCGACACGACAATGTTCTCTACCGTTTGAAAGGCCAATTCGTTGCGGGTATTATACGATGCCGTCCCTGGCAGGTTGCTCAACAACCTGATTTTAGATATCACCGCCCTTTTCCCCTCCATGCCTTTGAGACCTTCGACGAGAGCGGCAAAGAAGCAATCTTTGGTCATTTCGGTATAGACAGAGTCGATCCTCCGCTTCAGGGCTTCCTTTGAGATCTTTTCAGTTGAGTCAGCAATGATGCTATCGGGAGAGCTCATCAGCTCTGCAATATGCCGTTCTCCCAATCGTCTCTCCCATTCAGCTGAATCAATCCCAGACGAATGGAAGGAGCCACCGCCGCCTCCTTCATCTATGATAGCTGTTTGTTGCCCATTATTGGCTCCCCCTAGTCGGGGGTAGCATCGCTCGTATTCTTTTCTCTCGGCAACGACAACGACTTCGTCGTTGTCAATGTAGCTGTACTCTCTTGTGTAGCGAACTTTAATGCAATCATAGCCGCCATCTTGCCCAGTGGCTGATCGCAAGCCTGCCTCATTCCCTTCGTCCGGATAAGTGTATCGTTTGTATCGTTTACCTTGTCTGTATAGCTCTCGGCTTAGTATGCGCCCATTGAGGTGATACAGCTCTACCTCTCCATCAAACCCTTGTGGGACAAGGGAGTTCTCTGACTCTAGAGGCAGACCACGCTCTAGAAAATCTAGGCTCGGTACAAGATGCATGAAGTAGTTGCGCCCCTCGGGGTGATCTTGATCCTCAACACGTACGAGAAATGTCTTGTTAGCCTCGGGGTATTTTCGCCCAATCTCCTCGGTCATCTCGTCCGTTACTCTTCCCCAGTAGGCAGAGGCGACGACAGGCACGCGTAGGACGGTGTAGCGACCATGTGTTTTAAAGGTTTTCGCGCTCGCCCACGCGGGCTCTAGATCGTCAAAGGAGAGCCTCCTATTTGCCGTATCTAGACCCCCAGATCGTAGGCTTGTGGCATAGTAGTCTCTATCTAGAGCTTGCCTTAGGCGCTCACTGGGACTAGCCAGGACAGGTGTAGCATCTTGGGGGAGAGCAATCTCATCCTGGCAACTTAGCAGTAGGGTGAGTACACCTCCCCACCAAAGTATCCATAACCATTTAGTACGCATAGACATAGAGAACAGATATTATGTACCGAGAGTCTGTATGCAAACATAATCATTTTTGCTAACTCTAGCAATCTAGGTGATCATGCGCATTGGCTGATACGGAAGTTCTCTCTTCCCAGCACGATAGATTACTTAGATAGACCTCCCGAGGGCTCTAACTTAGAGCGTCCAAGGGCTTCAATTTAGGGCGCTAGAGGGGGCTCGGAGAGAGGGGGTAGAGGGCGTAGGTAGGGGAGGTAGGCTTGGCCAAGGGAAACCTTGAGGGGGATAAATTTGTTGCTTTAATAAATAACAGGTTACATCCCACAGACAGCTATATATATGCACCAAATACAACTC
>JBGYQR010000187.1:0-4702 GCA_041839075.1 Porphyromonas sp. | reverse complement strand
TGTGCTACATCTACGCCGATAGGCCCCAAAGAGAGGAAGCAGACATCCCCCCCCTCTGTCAAGAGGCGCCCTTTGCCCCAGGGGAGCTCTCGCATCGGCTGTTGCCAATCAACGACAGAGCCTTTGCCTCTAGGATAGCGTATAGCAACTGTCTGCCCCCAAGACTTGTAGGCCGAGTACATCTGATGTCTCAGCTCGACCTCATCCATCGGTGAGACGATAGCCATCCCTGGTATCGTCCTGAGGTAGGCAATATCATAGGCGCCTTGGTGGGTTGCTCCGTCCTCCCCTACTAGCCCGGCTCTGTCGAGACAAAAGATAACGCGACTTCCCTGCAGAGCAACATCATGAATCAGGTTGTCGTAAGCTCTTTGCATAAACGTCGAGTAGACATTGCAAAATGGTATCAAGCCCTCACTGGCTAGACCCGCAGCAAACGTTACTGCATGTCCCTCTGCTATCCCCACGTCGTAGGCTCTATCGGGGAATGCTGCCATCAGCTTATTCATCGAGCAACCCGATGGCATAGCGGGAGTGATACCCACGATACGCTCATCCATCCGAGCAAGCTCTACTAGGGTATATCCAAAGACATCTTGAAATCTCGGAGGCTCTGGACAGGGAGCTGGCACATGGCGCTCTCCTGTCTGAGGGTCAAACTTCCCTGGAGCGTGCCAAGTCGTTGGGTCTTGCTCAGCAGGAGCATAGCCCTTGCCCTTGGTGGTACTGATATGCAAGAGCTTAGGCCCCTTCATCTCCTTAATATCCGAGAGCACCTGCACCATGCGCAATACATCGTGTCCATCAACGGGCCCGATATAGCGGATGCTAAAGCTGTCGAAGATATTGTTTTGGCGAGAGACAAAGCTCTTGAGCTTATTATTGACCGTTACCCACTCCTTGCGCCCCTGGTCATCCACGAGGTGTAGCTTACGTAGCCCCCGATAGACATCTCGGCGCAGATTGTTGTAGGTCTGGCTGGTCAGTAGGCTGACCATATATTTGTTGAGCCCTCCGACATTCTTATCGATAGACATATTGTTATCGTTAAGTATGATCAAGAGATCGTTGGCAAACGATGAGGTATTGTTGAGCCCTTCAAAAGCCAGTCCGCCCGTCATGGAGCCATCGCCAATGACGGCTATGGTATGCTTCTTGTCTCCTCGCTGGGCACTAGCCACAGCCATACCGAGTGCGACAGAGATCGAGTTGGAGGCATGCCCAGCCACGAAGCTATCATATACGCTCTCTTTGGGCGAGGGGAAGCCCGACAAACCACCCCACGAGCGGAGGGTATGGAAGCGATCTTTGCGCCCCGTCAGCAACTTGTGAATATACGCTTGGTGCCCTACATCCCACACGATATTATCTCTCGGCGCATCATAGACGTAGTGCATCGCCACAGTCGCCTCTACCATACCGAGGTTGGAGCCCAGGTGACCAGGATTGACCGCCAGGGCATGCAGGAGGTAGTACCTCAGCTCTTGGCACAAGCGAGGTAACTCCTCCAGCGGTAGCCTCTTGAGGTCTTGCGGGCTATTGATCTTATCTAACAATGGTGTAGCCATGGGCTGTAAACCAGGTATCATAACTCTAGAGTAAAACTAAATAAGGCTGATTACATCACGCACTCTCCATACCCAGGCACGAGGGCGCGAACTGCTAGGCACCCAGCAGGCTGATGAGCTCGCTCTCGGTAAGGCTAAGCTGTTCGCCCGTGAGCATGTTTTTGAGACCTATCACACCTGCTCGCAACTCATCCTCTCCCACTAGGGCTACATAGGCCACTCCTAGACTATTGGCATAGGCCATCTGTTTCTTGAGCTTAGCGGGGTCGGGGTATAGCTCGGTACGTATGCCCGCCTGCCTCAAACGAGCCACAAGAGGTACAAGCGCCTTAGCCTCAGACGAACCGAAGTTTACAAACAGCACCTCCGTCGTACGCTTGAGTGCTTCGGGGAAGCGGTCTAGCTCTAGCAGCACGTCATAGATACGATCCGCCCCAAAGGAGATCCCCACGCCACTCATACCCTCAAGGCCAAAGATCCCCGTGAGGTCGTCATAGCGCCCTCCCCCAGAGATGCTACCGATGGCAACATCCACGGCCTTCACCTCCATGATAGCTCCAGTATAGTAGCTGAGGCCTCGAGCTAGGCTAAGGTCTACGACAACTTCTGTCGATAGCTCTACCCCCTCTAGTAGGGCGAGAACCTCGCGTACCTCCTGGATGCCTCTCAGTCCCTCTTGGCTAGAGGCGATGAGTCCCTCTAGAGCAGAGAGCTTGTCCTCGTTGCTTCCCGAGAGCATAAGGAGGGGCTCTAGGCGTGTAAGTTGCTCCTCGCTAAAGTCCTTGCTACGTAACTCATCCTTGACCTTCTCGAGCCCGATCTTGTCTATCTTGTCTATGGCTACTGTTATATCGACAAGGCGAGACGAGGCACCAATGCTCTCGGCCATGCCCGCCAAGATTTTGCGGTTGTTGAGCAGCAATCGGGTACGCACGCCAAAGCGACGAAAGACCTCACTGACAATCTGTATCAGCTCCGCCTCGTTGATGAGCGAGTCTGAGCCAATCACATCAGCATCACATTGGTAAAATTCCCTATACCTCCCCTTCTGAGGTCTGTCGGCACGCCACACGGGTTGTATCTGAAACCTCCTAAAGGGGAAAGTCAGTTCCCCTCTGTGCATGACGACATAGCGGGCAAAGGGTACCGTCAGGTCATAACGTAGCCCCCGTTCACAAAGGCGCGTCGAGAGACGATTGACATTGCGCTCTGTCAGCTCGCCATCTTCAATATCTTTGAGATAGTCTCCCGAGTTGAGTATTTTGAAAAGGAGGCGATCTCCCTCCTCGCCATACTTGCCCATGAGCGTGGAGAGGTTCTCCTGCGCAGGGGTCTCTATCTGCTGATAGCCATAGAGGGCATAGACGCTACGGATTGTATCAAATATATAGTTACGGCGCGCCATCTCTATGGGGCCGAAATCTCGTGTTCCTTTGGGAATGCTTGGTTTCTGCATATATATTGTATTGTCGAGAGCTTGTCTCTGTATAGTTACTTGTATCTTGTCCTTGAGAATAACTCCTCAAGGCTAATCTTGCACACGCGTCAGCACGACAAAATCGCTATCGTAGGCATTGCGCTCGTCTCTCGGGTGGTGATGCCGTTCCTCTTCGCGCCACTCCCGGGCTCTAAGCTCGGGGAAAAACGTATCGGCCTCAGGGAACGTGCCATGCACTTCGGTGATGTATAGCCGTTGGGCCCGATCCAGCGTCTGGCGGTAAATCTCCCCACCTCCGATAACGAAGACTTCTCCCTCGGCCTCCAAAGCGCCGAGAGCCTCATCCAGAGAAGCATACACCTCTGCCCCCTTGGTCTGACCTAGGGTGCGACTAACGACAACATTTCTCCTATTGGGAAGGGCGCCATTAGGAAGCGACTCCCACGTCTTGCGCCCCATCAAGATGGTGTGACCTGTGGTTAAGGCTCTAAAGCGCTTGAGGTCGTCGGGCAGATGCCACAAGAGCCGATTGTCTCCGCCTATGGCTCTATGGCTATCCATAGCCACGATGAGAGATAGTATCATAGATAGTCTTGATGCTCTAAGTTTGTGGTCTAAGGCGCTCCCTATACGGCCACCTCTGCCGCTATATGCGGATGAGGATCGTACCCCTCGAGCCTAAAGTCCTCGAAGCTAAACCCATCTATATCGCGTACGGCAGGGTTAAGGATCATACGAGGCAGAGGACGAGGAGCCCGAGTGAGTTGCTCTGAGACCTGCTCTAGGTGGTTGCGGTAGATGTGTACATCCCCAAAGGTATGGACAAACTCCCCTGGCTCAAGCCCCACGACCTGAGCCACCATCATAAGCAACAGGGCGTACGAGGCAATGTTGAACGGTACCCCCAGGAATACATCTGCGCTACGTTGGTAGAGCTGCAAGCTAAGGCGTCCCCGAGAGACATAAAACTGCATGAGACAATGGCACGGAGCCAGTGCCATCTCATCCAGCTCAGCCACATTCCAGGCCGACACCATCATACGACGGCTGTCTGGATTGGTTCGTAGCGTCTCGATGATCTGGCGTATTTGGTCTATTCCCTCGCCCGTCTTACTTGGCCAGGAGCGCCACTGCCGACCATAGACGGGACCAAGGTCTCCGTACTCATCTGCCCACTCGTTCCAAATACGCACCCCATGCTCTTGTAGGTAGCCCACGTTGGTATCTCCCCGCAGGAACCACAACAGCTCATAGATGATGCTCTTGAGGTGTAGCCTCTTGGTCGTCAGTAGCGGGAAGCCCTCTCTGAGGTCAAAGCGCATCTGATAGCCAAAGGTGCTTATCGTACCCGTGCCTGTCCGGTCATCTTTCTCTACCCCACAGGCCTGGATATGCCGTAGTAGCTCGAGATATTGCTTCATCCTTAAAAACTCTATTCCTAGTAAACTATCTACAAAGGTAGTAAATCACCCCTTACCTCCCTTCTCTACTCTTCATCAGCGACAGGTATAGAGATGAGCCTCCTCTGTCCCCCTTCCTGCCCCAAGCTTCTGTCTCTTCCCTTGAGGGAGAGGGAGACACAGCTTGCCCCCGAGCGACAGAGATGGGCGCTCGGGGGCAGGCTGGCGACCAAAGGTCATAGGAGAACGGGAGAATAGAACGGCAGGAGTAAATCCCCAAAAGACGGAGCAACGCC
>JBGYQR010000186.1:0-8509 GCA_041839075.1 Porphyromonas sp. | reverse complement strand
TATGTTGTTGTTAATCAGATACAAATATACTAACATCTCTCCACTTCTGCTATATCTAAGCCCCTCATTTACACACATTTTTCCCTGCATTCCTTACGCCGAATTCGCGTTAGGTTAGAGCCCTTAGGCGCTTTAGGTTAGAGCTCTTGGACGCTCTAGGTTAGAGCCCTTAGGCGCTTTAGGTTAGAGCCCTTGGACGCTTTAGGTTAGAGCCCTTGGACGCTTTAGGTTAGAGCCCTTGGACGCTCTAGGTTGGTTTTTGTAAATGTCTTTAACATAGATGGTTGCGAAAGTCCTGTCTAAGCCCCATTCGGAGGGCTGAGGAAAGGTCGATTTAGATGAAGGCAAGCGCGCCACCGAGGCTACGGCCATTCTACCACCTACTCTCTGAGCTGCTCGCCCTGGGGGCCAATAGAGGAGGGGGATGAGATGGGGCGAAGGCCGAGGGCGAGCGGGAAGAGATGGGCAGGGGAATTTGTATTACTTTTGCCCCGTTATGAATTGGAAGAAATTTAGTCTAGCAAATAACCTCGGAGGGTGGCTCGTCTTCGTGATCTCCGCCCTCGTCTATCTGCTTACGATAGAGCCTACTGCCAGCCTATGGGACTGCGCTGAGTTCATCGCCTGTGACTATCGTCTTGAGGTAGGGCATCCGCCAGGAGCACCTTTTTATATGTTGGTGTACAATGCTATCTCGCACCTAGCTCCAGATATCTCCCAAGTGGCGCTCTATGCTAACGCCACCAGCGCCCTATTGAGCGCCCTAACCATCCTGCTCATGTACTGGACGATCACGCATATATTGCGTAGGCTCATCGTTCCTAGCTTCCGTCGTCCCAGCGAGGCGTTGGTGCCCGGGGCGGCCGAGGAGCGTATCAGCACAGCCCAGGGAATTATCATCCTAGGGTCAGCCCTGGTGGGGTCGCTCGTATATACCTTCACAGACACGTTTTGGTTCTCGGCAGTAGAGGCCGAGGTCTACGCCTTTAGTTCGTTTTGTACAGCACTGGTGGTGTGGCTGATGTTCCAATGGGACGAGCGTAGCGATAGCCCCGAGGCCGATCGCTGGCTGGTGCTCATCGCCTATATGATGGGGCTGAGCATCGGGGTGCACCTGCTCAACCTATTGTGCCTCCCCGCCATGGCGCTCATCTACTACTACCGCAAGGCCGAGACGCCGACGCTCATTGGGGCTGGCAAGGCTATCTTGGTATCCTTCGCCTTGATCGTCGTGATGATGTACGGGGTGGTACAGGGCGTCCCCAAGATGGCTGGGCACTTCGACCTCTTTTTCGTCAATACGCTAGGCCTCTCGTTCAACAGCGGGTTGTACACCTACCTCGCCCTCGTATTTGCTGTGCTGGCCTGGTCGGTGTATGAGTCGCATCAAGCCTATCGCCTAGGGCACCAGGTCGGCGCGCGCCTCAAGGTAGCCGTGGCTGCGAGCATTATCCTCATGGGCATCCCCTTCTTTGGTGATGGCCTCGGGGTTGGTATCGTGCTGAGCCTTGCTCTAGCCGTAGGCCTATATATATATGGCTCTCGTCTGAGTACCCGCCTAGTGCATGTGATGCAGGTTAGCCTGCTGGCCATCGCCGTAGGTTTCTCGAGCTATGGCGTCATCCTCGTGCGTGCCATAGCAGACACGCCTATGAATGAGAACGCTCCCGACAATGCCTTCTCTCTGCGCTCTTATCTAGCTCGTGAGCAGTACGGCTCTACGCCTCTGGTCTATGGCCCTAGCTTCACCTCCGAGCCCATGCGCGATAGTAGCGGCAGGCTCGTTACCTCTGAGAGCAAGGAGGTCATGGGCAAGGCGCCTAAGGCCAACCCTACGGATCCCGATCGCTATACCGCCCTGCAAACCATACCCGAGGTCGAGTACCGCGATGCGGACAAGATGCTCTTCCCCCGTATGCACAGTCGCAAGCATGCCGCTGGCTATAATGGTTGGATAGGTAGAGCCCCCGAGGACAAGCGTCCGCCGACCTTTGGGGACAACATCCGTTACTTTTTCGTCTACCAGGTCAATTACATGTACTGGCGCTACTTCCTGTGGAACTTCGTCGGCCGGCAAAACGACGTAGCAGGCCAGGGCGAGCTCACCAAGGGCAATGCCATCACAGGGTTTAGCTGGATCGACGAGCTCATCGAGGGGCCTCAGGATAGTCTCCCCGCCTCACTGCGAGACAACAAGGGGCGCAACGTCTACTACGCCCTCCCTCTACTATTGGGTCTGCTGGGTATCGTCTACCAAGGAACTCGCGAGACGAAGTCCACAGAGACAGGCAAGCGAGGCAAGGGTGCTGGGGCAAGTACACCCGTAGGCGCTCAGAGCTTTTGGATCGTCTTCTTCCTCTTCTTCATGACGGGACTGGCTATCCTATTGTACCTCAACCAAAAGCCGAGTGAGCCTCGAGAGCGAGACTATGCCTATGCCGGTTCGTTCTATGCCTATGCCATCTGGATCGGTATAGGGGTGGCAGGCGTGTGGCGTCTCTTGGTGCGAGCTAGGCTCAGCGAACGCGTGGCAGCCATCCTCGCCGTAGGGCTCTGCCTCATCGTGCCCATACAGATGGCTAGCCAAAACTGGGACGACCATGACCGCTCGGGACGTACCATCGCCCGCGATATTGGGTACAACTATCTCGAGAGCGTAGAGCCCAATGCTATCCTCTTTTGCTTTGGCGACAACGATACCTTCCCTCTGTGGTATATGCAGGATGTAGAGGGTGTGCGCACAGACGTACGTACGGTCAATCTCAGCTATCTAGCTGGAGACTGGTACGTCGATCAGATGCACCGCAAGACCTATGAGGGTGAGCCCATTCCCAAGAAGCATCTCGGGCCAGAGTTTTACAAATACCACGAGGTGCTCTATGTCAATACTCAGGGTCAGCCCATGACGCTAGACAAGGCCTTGGGTAGCCTCCCCCCACAAGCAGGGCAGAGCGAAGCCATCCTCCCGACAGCTCAGATGTCGCTACCCATAGACCGCGAGCGCGTAGAGATGATGCTCCGCGGTGACACGAGCCTGCAGGGGCGTGTGCTTGAGGTGATGCCGATCATCCTTGGCCAGAGGGCTATCGATAGAGGTACGGCCGTCGCCCTGGATATGATAGCGGCCAACGAGTGGAAGCGTCCTATCTACTGGACCTCGACAGCTCCCCGAGATATATTTGCCAACCTCAGAGAGCACAACCTGCAGACGGGGCTAGCCTTCCAGCTGTTGCCCGTAGACCTCAAGGCCAAGACCTCAGACCTCGAGGGGGATACGACTACGTTGCGCTCTGCTCACTCGGGAGTACGTCTGGAGATGATGTACGACAATGTGATGAACAAGTTTCGTTGGGGCGGGGCAGACAATGCCCAGGTGTACTTCGACGAACAAGCTCGCAACATGATGCACGGGATGCGTGGGACGGTGTTTGCTCCTCTGGCGCATGCCCTCGTCGAGGCAGGAGACCTCGAGAGAGCTCAGGCGGTACTCAGACGTTGCCTGGAGGTGATACGCCCCGAGGTCGTCCCCTACTACCACTACTATACTCTGCGCTTTGTAGACGCGCTCTATCGCGCCGAGATGACCAAGGAGGCCGATACCATCGCCTACGACATAGCCAGCGAGGCTCTGTCTTATCTCGACTGGATGATGAAGATGGACGAGGATCAGCTACGCCGAGTAGTCCTCGATGGTTCGCTCGATGATCACTTCGAGCTGGCGATGATTGCTTATAGCCTCGCCTCTCGTAGTGGCAGCAAGGCGCTCGAACCGCTGGCCTCTCGCCTCTCAGCCTACGATCGTTTGATAGGCGCGAGTGCCTCCTCTGGCTCATCTGCACGATGATTGATCGCCTGCTAAGCCGAGTGCCGATGCTCTACCGCGCGCTATTTCCTGGCGCGCGGTGGCGCATACCAGCCCTGGATGGGCGTAGTGTGTACCTCACCTTTGATGATGGCCCCATACCCGAGGTGACGCCCTGGGTGCTCGATGTCCTGGACCAGTATGGCGTCAAGGCGACCTTCTTTTGTGTCGGCGACAACGTCCGCAAGTACCCCGAGATATTTGAGGAGGTGATCCGTCGGGGACACCAAGTAGGCAACCATACCTACCACCATATCAAGGCGCTGGGCAAATCTACCGCTACCTATATGCGCGATGTCCACCAGGCGCATAGGCTCATCCGCTCGCGCTACTTCCGCCCGCCCTATGGACACCTGCGCTTCCCGCAGACGAGGGAGCTGAGCCATAGCTTCGAGCTGATTATGTGGGACGTGCTGACCCGGGACTATAACCCGCGCCTTAGCCCTAGTGATGTCCTGGGCAACGTGATGCGCTTTACGCGCAATGGCTCCATCATCGTCTTCCACGACTCGATCAAATCGGAGCGCAACCTACGAGAGGCCTTGCCCAAGGCCATCGCTTGGCTCTTGAGCCAGGGGTACGAGTTTCGCAAATTGGGGGATGCCCCCTAGGGTGCCCCACGGCATACGACAACTAAGACAACGACTATTAACCAACCTTGCAATTACTGACAACTAAGACAAAAAGCCTATGAGACGAATAACAAATCAGCCCCTGGGCGACAACCTCAAAAGGCTTCGCGATATCCTCCAAGAGGTTGTGCGCGAAGACCTTGGGCAGGAGATGAGCGACCGTATAGAAGCCATCCGCACGCTCGCTAGCGAAGCCGAGGGAGAATTGCCGACGAGGCAGCTACACCAGGCCATAGCAACCCTCTCGGACAAAGAGCTCCTGTGGGTGGCGCAGGCCTTCAACCAATCGCTCAACCTCATCAACACCGCCGAGCAGGCTCTGAGCATCGAGGAGGAGGTCATTAGAGAAAACCCCATTCGCTTCTCAGCTCTCGCCCGAGAGCTCAAAGCCAAGGGAGCTACCAACGCTCAGATCATCGCCACCCTCGAGGAGCTCTCTATCGACCTGGTGCTGACAGCTCACCCGACCGAGATCAATCGGCGCTCGCTCATCAACAACCTCAACGAGACCTGCGACTGCCTGCTCAAGTTAGACCGCTCTGACCTCCCCGAGTACAAGCGTGCGCAGACGCTTCGTCGCCTGCGCCAGCTCGTTGTCCAGTACTGGTTTACCGACGAGATACGCAAGCATCGCCCCACCCCAGTGGAGGAGGCCAAGTGGGGCAACGACGTCATCGAGACAAGCCTATGGACGGCTATCCCCACCTTCATCCGAGAGCTCAACGTACAGCTAGAGGCAGAGCTCGATGGCTATACACTACCCATCGAGGCACGCCCTATACAGTTCTCCGCCTGGATGGGAGGCGACCGCGATGGTAACCCCAACGTTACGGCTAGTGTAACGCGCGAGGTACTGCTACAAAACCGCCTGAGAGCCGCCAAGCTATTCCTGGCGGATATAGAGGTGCTGGTCAAGGAGCTATCCATGAGCCTATGTACCGAAGAGTTTAGAGCCTACCTCGGGGATAGCGAGGCGCAAGAGCCCTACCGCGAACTGATGAAGCTCCTACGCTCGCGCCTGAAAGCCACTATCCTATACCTCAATGAGCGCCTAGACAACCCTCTGCTACCGCTCAGAGAGGGTATCATCTGGCACGACGAAGACCTCTGGCAGCCCCTGCTGGTTTGCTACCGCTCGCTGGTGGCCTGTGGCATGGAGAGCATCGCTGGTGATAAGCTCTCGGACACGATGCGTAGGGTGCGATGCTTCGGCATTACACTCGTCAAGACGGATATACGTCAGGAGAGCAGCCGTCATGCAGAGGCCATAGGAGAGGTCGTTCGCTACCTCGGCCTTGGCGACTATGTCGCCTGGAGCGAGGAGGAGAAGCAGGCTTTCCTCATCCGAGAGCTCTCGTCGCGTCGCCCCTTGCTACCTCTGTCCTGGACGCCCAGTGCAGAGACGGCCGAGGTGCTCGATACCTGTCGCCTCATCGCAGAGACGCCCGAGGGCGTTATCCCCGTCTACCTAATCTCTATGTCGCAGGTACCTAGCGACGTGCTGGCCGTGCACCTACTACTCAAGGAGAGCGGGTGTCCCTATCGCCTACCCGTAGGGCCTCTCTTCGAGACCCTGGCCGACCTTGAGCACTCAGCCACGGTAATGCGCCAGCTCTTTGGTATCAGCTGGTACCGCGGGGTCATTGACAACAAGCAAATGGTCATGATCGGCTATTCGGACTCGGCCAAGGATGCAGGAGCTCTAGCCGCTGGCTGGGCTCAGTATCGTGCTCAGGAGGACCTTATTAAGGTCTGTGCTGAGGCTGGGGTACGCCTCACACTCTTCCATGGTCGCGGAGGTACGATAGGCCGAGGTGGAGGCCCAGCCAAGACGGCTCTATTCTCCCAGCCCCCAGGCTCTTTGCAGGGTGGATTGCGCGTAACGGTGCAGGGGGAGATGATCCGCTTCAAGTTTGGTCAGCCTGGTGTTGCCTTGCGTACCCTCGACCTGTATCTCGAGGCTATCCTCGAGGCCAATATCCTCCCTCCGCCTACGCCCAAGGACGAGTGGCGCACGCTGATGGACGAGCTACGCGATAGCTCCTGTGCCATCTACCAGGGTGTGGTCAGAGGCAACGAGGACTTCATCCGCTACTTCGATGAGGCTACGCCCATCAGCGAGCTGAGCAAGCTACCCATCGGTTCGCGCCCTGCCAAGCGTCGCTCCTCGCCTACCATCGATAGCCTCAGAGCTATCCCTTGGATATTTAGCTGGAGCCAAAATCGCCTCATGCTCCCCGCCTGGCTAGGTGCAGGCGAAGCCCTCCAGCAGGCGATAGACCGAGGGGCTATGCCCTTGCTGGAGCGTATGTACCAGGAGTGGCCGTTTTTCCGCACCCGCATCAGTATGCTGGAGATGGTCTACGCCAAGAGCGACAGCGCAGTAACCGACTACTACGACAGCCGCCTGGTGTCGGAGCAGTATCGCTATCTCGGCGAAGACCTCAGAGAGCGCCTCGGGCGTGATATCCGTACTATCCTGGCGATCTCTCACGATGCCACGCTGATGGACGACCTGCAGACGCAGGCTTCGGTCAATGTGCCTATCCGCAAGAGCTTCATCCTGCCACTCAACTTCTTGCAGGTCGAGCTCCTGCATCGTCTACGTACCTCTAGTGAGCCGAGCCACGACGTTGAGCTAGCCCTGATGGTTACCATCTCGGGTATCGCTGCTGGCGTGCGCAACTCGGGCTAGACCAGTGCCCCTAGTCTATACATCATCAGCCCTCCGCCTAGCTCCCCGTAGTGGGGCAGGGCGGAGGGCTGGTGCGTTGAAGTAGGGACGTATGGCGCCCTCTTCTCGTGGGGCACATCCGCCTCTAGAGGCGTGCTCCGCTCCGCCCTAAGATCTTAGGCTGGGGTGGGAGAGACAGGCTAGGGGTGAAGTTTTACATATTTGCAAGATTGCAGATAATTGCTTTTCTTTGTCATAATGAGCGGTACACCGAGCTCGGGCTTGGGTACTATTGGTTTCACACAATTATAGTCATATCGCATATCGAAGCATCATTACACGATTAAGAATTTCAAGTCAAACTGTTTTAATACAACGACGACAATGAAGAGATTTGCCAACCACAGCGACGACCAGCTCGTAGCGCTGTACGCCGGCGGGTGTAATGAGGCCTTTGATGCCCTACTTATGCGATATGATGCCTACATTCATTCCTACATACGCTACTCGGTATCGGATGATGACCTCGTGGAGGATATCTTCCAGGAGGCTTTCATCAAGGTTATGACGACCATCCGAGCCAATCGTTATAGTGAGACAGGGCGCTTCAAGCAATGGCTCACCCGCATTACCTACAACCTGGTGATGGATAGCTTTCGTCGTCAGCGGACGCAAGCTAAGGTGCAGCCCTTCGACGACGAGGAGTCTGCCGACGCTGTCTTTCGCGGGATCTCCACCGACGAACTTAATGGCGAGGAGCAGATCATCTATGCCGATCAGATGGACGAGCTATACGCCTCTCTCGAGCTACTGCCCGAGGAGCAGAGACGTGTCGTGGAGATGCGCTACTGGGACGACAAGAGCTTCAAGGAGATTGCTGAGCTTACGGGGGTGAGTATCAATACCGCTCTGGGGCGTATGCGCTACGCTCTGATCAATCTGCGCAAGCAACTCCCACAGCAATAAAGCGCCACAGCTTTGCGTTAGTCTTGTGACAGCCCTCGGGAAGACGAACCTCCCCAGGGAACGTATCACTCACTAACGTAGGCGCATGAACCATTACTACCCCATTGCCAGTCAAGCTCCCTCTCTAAGAGCACTGACCGACCAGGAGGCTCTTGCCTCCAGCAAGCACCAGCGTACGCTGGCCCATCTCAAGAACCTGGCTAGAAGTATCTAGCTCTGGAGACCTTCTCGAGAGGTAATACGCAGCGCGCCCCAGCTCTCCTCGGAGAGCTGGGGCGCGCTGCGTATAGGTGTCGGTAGCCTGGTCGTGCTACACCACTCGGCTGATATTCGGATCACCAGAGAGGAAGCCGAGCACATTGCTGGCCAGCTCCT
>JBGYQR010000185.1:0-5897 GCA_041839075.1 Porphyromonas sp. | reverse complement strand
TTTGAGGCACTTCGGTGGGGATGTCTAGCTTCGCCAGCAGAGCCCGATTAGGTGAGGGACGCCCGAGGGGGCTGAGCCTCGGGAGGGTAGCGTGTCAGGGGCTCTAGTACGCTCTCTAGGTACGGAGGAGGGTGGGTGAGGAGGGGTCAATAAACGGCAGATGTGTCGATAGAACTAAAAAAATGATAGAATATAAGTTCTTGATATTCAACCGGTGCGAGAGGCTCTAGTCGGAGGCCACTAAGCGCTTCAAACGCCCTATTTCCGTCGAAATAGATTTGATAATCAGATGGTTGTGAATTTGTGCA
Organism: Porphyromonas sp.; assembly: GCA_041839075.1. Taxonomy (GTDB): domain Bacteria; phylum Bacteroidota; class Bacteroidia; order Bacteroidales; family Porphyromonadaceae; genus Porphyromonas. Next base: position 5,589 of record JBGYQR010000185.1, on the reverse strand, counting down.
TAGCCCCCTGGAGCGAATGAGCAGGCTTGCTCTAGTCGGGGCAAAATGACTATCTTTGAAGCTCAAAGGCGTTTTCGGACACCTTACCTACATTGTTAAATACTATTCAATATGAAGATAATCAAGCGAGACCGGGCTGAGGAGATATTCGAGGCAGGCAAGATTACCAATGCCCTGCGTAGAGCATTTGAGGCCACAAGGCAGAGCGTTACGGCCAAAGACCTCAACAAGATCTGTAAGAGCGTCGTGGCACAACTCGGCGACAAGGAGGAGGTCGAGGTAGAGACCATACAAGACCTCGTGGAGTTTGCCCTCATGGAGGCCGGCTATCATAGCGTAGCCAAGAACTATATCCTCTATCGACAGAAGCGAGCCGAGTATCGTGAGATTATCAATAAGTTTTGCCTAACCATCACGAGCAAAGAGATTATCTCTGCCCTCAAGGATATACAGGCCAGCTTCCCCGAGAAGGTCTACTCGCTGGAGTTTCTCTATGGTAAGTACCAGGCCTTTTACAAAGAGACGGCCGACACGCTAGATATTCTCATCCGAGGCGCCGTAGAGCTCATCACCCCAGAGGCTCCCAAGTGGGAGTTTGTGGCGTCTCGATTGCTCTTCATGCAGCTGGATAGGACAATCACCGCCGAGGAGGAGAAGCTACACATCGAGTCCTTCTACGGCAAGATTGCCTACCTCACCGAGCAGCGCCTCTACGGGAAGTATATCCTGGAGCACTATACTCGCTCGGAGGTCGAGGAGCTAGGGGAGTACCTCAATCCCTCGCGAGACCACCTGCTGACATATAGCTCGCTGCACCTAGTCTCTAAGCGCTACCTCATCACCAACGTTAGCCATGTGCCCCTGGAGCGCCCGCAGGAGATGTTTATGGGTATTGCCATGCACCTGGCTATCCCCGAGGGCGACAACAAGGTGGCCTATGCCAAGAAGATATACGATATCCTCAGCCGCCTGCAGGTAACGATGGCTACGCCGACGATGAGCAATGCGCGTAAGCCTCTGAGCCAGCTCTCCAGCTGCTTTGAGGATGTTATGCCCGACAGCCTCTCGGGTATCTATCGTACGATAGACAACTTTGCCCAGGTGTCGAAGTTTGGCGGAGGTATGGGTATCTATATGGGCAAGGTGCGCGCCGTAGGCTCCGATATCCGTGGCTTCAAGGGCGTAGCAGGGGGTATCCTCAAGTGGATCAAGCTCTGCAACGACACGGCGGTAGCCGTAGACCAGCTTGGGGTACGCCAGGGATCGGTAGCTATCTACCTCGATATTTGGCATCGCGATATGCCCGAGTTTCTACAAATCCGCACCAACAACGGCGATGACCGCATGAAGGCGCACGACGTCTTCCCAGGGGTGTGTATCCCCGATCTCTTTTGGCGTATGGTGCGCGAGGATATAGAGGCCAACTGGTATATGATGTGTCCCCATGAGATACAGACCAGCAAGGGCTATCACCTAGAAGACTTCTGGGGAGAGGAGTGGGAGCGTCGCTACCACGACTGCGTCAATGATAGCCGCATCCAAAAGCGCGCTATCAAGGTGAAGGACATGATACGCCTGATCATCAAGAGCGCTGTCGAGACGGGTACGCCCTTTATCTTCAATCGTGATACGGTCAATCGTCTCAACCCCAACAAGCACCAAGGGATCATCTATTGCTCTAACCTCTGTACCGAGATTGCGCAAAACCAGAGCGAGATACGTGAGGGTAAGCTCTCGGTGCGCATAGAAGGAGGCAAAGAGATTGTAACCCGCGAGACCGAGGCAGGCGACTTCGTTGTCTGCAACCTGGCCTCGCTGGTACTGGGTAATATCAATGTGGACGACAAGGACGAGCTCCGTGAGGTCGTACATACTGTGGTGAGAGCCTTGGACAATGTGATAGACCTCAACTTCTACCCCATTCCCTATGCCGAGATTACCAATATGAAGATGCGCCCCATAGGTCTCGGTACGAGTGGTTACCACCACCTGCTCGCTCAGAAGGGTATCAAGTGGGAGAGCCCCGAGCACCTGGAGTATATGGATCGCCTCTACGAGCGCATCAACTTCCACGCCATTGAGGCCTCCAACATCCTGGCTGGCGAGAAGGGTTCCTACCTTCGTTACCCCGGTAGCGACTGGCAGACCGGAGAGTACTTCCGCCTCAGGGGCTACGAGTCAGCCGAGTGGAAGCGTCTCTCGGCAGAGGTGGCACGCACGGGTATGCGCAATGCCTATTTGCTGGCCATCGCCCCTACCTCCTCGACCTCTATCATCGCGGGCACTACGGCAGGTACAGACCCTGTGATGAACCGCTTCTTCCTCGAGGAGAAGAAGGGCAACATCGTCCCCCGTGTCGCTCCTCAGCTCAACGACCAAACCCATTGGCTCTACAAAACGGCTCATCAGATCGAGCAGGAGTGGGTGGTCGATGCCGCAGGTGTGCGCCAGCGTCACCTAGACCAGTCGCAGTCGGTGAACCTCTTCATTACCCACGATTATAGCTTCCGTCGTATCCTAGACCTATATCTCAGAGCTTGGGAGCGTGGCGTCAAGACCCTATACTATGTGAGGAGCCGTTCGCTAGAGGTCGAGGAGTGTGAGACGTGCGCGTCGTAGCCTGGGCGATATTTTTGTAGCAAAATCTCAAGTTTCATCCATACAGCAAGCATCATTATGAGCGAACTCAAGAAAAAAGCCCTCTTCAATGAGCATGGCGATACAGAGGTGACCAAGCGTCGTATGATCAATGGCAATACGACCAACCTCAATGACTTCAACAACATGAAGTATGCCTGGGTGGCCAACTGGTACCGCCAGGCCATGAACAACTTCTGGATCCCCGAGGAGATCAACCTAAGCCAGGATGTCAAGGACTACCGCCACCTCTCGCAGGCCGAGAAGGTGGCCTATGACAAGATCCTATCTTTCCTGATCTTCCTCGATAGCATACAGACGGCCAACCTACCCAACGTAGCGGAGTATATCACAGCCAACGAGATCAATCTCTGTCTGACGATACAAGCCTTCCAGGAGGCTGTGCACTCGCAGAGTTATAGCTATATGCTAGATAGTATATGCTCTCCCGAGGAGCGCTCTGCCATCCTATATCAGTGGAAGGATGATGAGCACCTGCTCAAGCGCAACAAGTTTATTGGCGACATATACAACGAGTTCCAAGAGGACCAGAGTCCTCAGCAACTACTCAAGACGATGGTGGCTAACTACATCCTCGAGGGGGTGTATTTTTACTCGGGCTTCATGTTCTTCTACAACCTCGGGCGCAATGGCAAGATGCCCGGATCGGTGCAGGAGATTCGCTATATCAACCGCGATGAGAATACCCACCTTTGGCTCTTCCGCTCGATGATCCTGGAGCTCAAAAAAGAGGAGCCACAGCTCTTTACCGAGGAGGCTATTGAGACCTTCCGCGGGATGATCAAGGAGGGTGCGCTTCAGGAGATTGCCTGGGGCGAGTATGTCATCGGCAACGATATAGAGGGGCTGACCATCCAGATGGTGAGCGACTACATCAAGTACCTGGCCAATCTGCGCAGCGAAAATCTAGGGTTCGGAGTTCTCTTCCCCGGCTATGAGACGGAGCCCGCTAGTATGAACTGGGTCTCTCAGTATAGCGACGCCAACCTCATCAAGACGGACTTCTTCGAGGCAAAGCCCAGCGCCTACTCCAAGTCTAGCGCGATAGAGGACGACCTCTAGTCTCCCCTTGGGGCTGTCCCCACAGCCTAGTGTGTAGAGCATTGTGTCGCCCTACTAGTCTCCTTGATAGGAGGGGCTAGTAGGGCGACAGCCTTTGGGTGAGGGACGGAGGGGTAGGGGCTACCCGAGTACTCGGCTGAGGAGCAGGTATAGATAGCACAAGGGCTACACCCCCTCGAGTGGGGAGTGTAGCCCTTGTGCTTGATAGCTGGTTGAGGACTAGCCGTTTACCTTAGCCATGTGAGCAACGAGGTCGAGCACCTTGTTTGAGTAGCCGATTTCGTTGTCGTACCACGACACCACCTTAACGAAGGTAGGCGTGAGCTGGATACCAGCCTTGGCGTCGAAGATAGACGTGCGGGCATCGCCGAGGAAGTCGCTAGATACCACTTCGTCTTCGGTGTAGCCGAGGATACCCTTGAGGGGGCCTTCGCTAGCTTCCTTCATAGCAGCGCAGATCTCTGCATAGGTAGTAGGCTTGGCGAGATTAACCGTGAGGTCTACCACTGATACATCGAGGGTAGGCACGCGGAAGCTCATACCCGTGAGCTTGCCATTGAGCTCAGGGATTACCTTGCCCACAGCCTTGGCAGCTCCTGTAGAAGAGGGGATGATATTGCCGCCGGCAGCTCTACCACCGCGCCAGTCCTTCACTGAAGGACCGTCCACGGTCTTCTGCGTAGCAGTGGTGGCATGCACCGTAGTCATCAGACCGCCCACCATACCCCAGTTGTCATGCAAGATCTTGGCGATAGGTGCCAGACAGTTGGTCGTACAAGAAGCGTTGGAAACGATCTGTGTACCCTTCACATATTTATCTGTATTCACTCCACAGACGAACATAGGCGTATCGTCCTTAGAGGGAGCTGACATAACTACATACTTGGCACCGGCCGCGAGGTGAGCCTGCGATGCTTCTTTGGTGAGGAAGAGACCGGTCGATTCCACTACATATTCTACTCCGGCAGCATCCCACTTCAGGTCTGCGGGGTTCTTCTCGGCTGTAACACGGATGGCCTTGCCATTCACGATCAGCTGACCGTTCTTCACCTCTACTGTACCGTCGAAGCGGCCATGTACAGAGTCGTACTTCAGCATGTATGCCATGTACTCCACGTCGATCAGGTCATTGATGGCTACCACTTCAAGGTCTTTTCTGGATTGAGCGGCGCGAAATACGAGGCGACCGATACGGCCGAAGCCGTTAATACCTACTTTCGTCATAGTTCTATGAGTTATTATAATGTTACTATTTGTTGGTCTTATACCCCTTTCGAGGTAAGATGTCGCCGGGGATCGCCCCGCTGAAAACATCACCATTGCAAAAGTAAGGAAGATAATTCACAAACCACAGTTTTTCTGCGCGAAAAACCATTTCTGCCCCAAGACCCCTTCATTTCTCAGAAAAAGCAACATCGTTCAAGGAGAGATCCATCCCCTAAAGCTCTCGCTGAATCGCTAATTTACTCGTCCCCAATCGGGTGAAGAGGCATAGAATCATTCCCTCCTGCTCAGAGGGTAAAAAAAACACACGCCAAAAAGAAATTATTTTGGCGCCACTTCCCCAAAAATTATGCGCCAAATCAAAAAACTTTTGGCGCGTGTTTTTCCGATGTCTCGGTGCCATATTTTTTCGATCATCAGCTCATGTTTTCGAAAAATGTACGCCATCGCCTTCAATACGCTGTAGTAGGTAAAAGTATACCCCACACAAAAGCGAGTCGCCCGACTCCTCATAAGGGGAGTCGGGCGACCAGTAGGGATCGGGTGGTAGAGCACCCGATCGAAAAAGAGTGTTCAGCCCGTGGGCTTACTTGATAGCAAGCTTTTCTACGTAAGACTTACCGTCCACTACGATTATGGCTGCAT
>JBGYQR010000184.1:0-6643 GCA_041839075.1 Porphyromonas sp. | reverse complement strand
GTATCGAGCCACTCGAGGCTCGGCAGGTGGTAGCCCGCGCGGAGCGTGGCGGGGATGAGGGTCGAGAGGTTGCGCCGAGCGGGCAGAGAGCCCTCCTGCGCCGAGAGGTAGATGATGGTATCGAAATGCAACAGACGGCTCTCCAGGAGCCCCATGATCTGCAGGCCCTGCAAAGGGTTCCCCTCAAAAGGAATGGCGACGCCCAGCGTCAGCCCATCCAAGAGGCGTACCATCGACTCGACGGAGATAGCCCACTCGGCGTACCGATCCATCAGCCCCGAGAGGCGGGTGACCAAACGGCGGTAGTGGTAGACGAACTCGAGGTCGAAGCTCATCGGCACACGCCCCAGCGCCTCGTCCTCGCCCTCCGAGGGAGACGCTCCCTCGGCGGAGGAGGCTGAGGAAGTCTCGGCGGACGAGGCCTCTACCGAGCGCTGCGCCTCCCGTAGCATACGCCCCGAGAGATGCTCCAGGAGCGCCGAGAGCGCCCCGAGCACCTCGCGCCCCGAGTCGTAGTGGGCGAGGAGTAGTCGAGCCATGGCCTGGGTCTCTGCGAGCTCGGCATCCGCCCCTATCGCCTCCCCTGGGCTAGCGAGCTCATCGATGAGCCGTGTGAGCCTAGAGGTCGAGATCATATAGCGCTTGTGCGCGCGGATGCTAGTCGAGAGCTCCGAGAGCAGGGGGAAGCTATCCCCCAGGACCTGGAGAGAGACGACGCTCTCGACGCGCTCTAGCGGGTAGGCACCGCGGGTATAGCTCGCCACCAGCCTCAGCCAGCGGTGTACAAAGATGGCGATGGGCGTGCGCGAGAGGGGGTAGCCCAGGGTGATATTCAGATGCCTAAAGCTCTCGGGGATGGCGCTGGCCACAGGCAAGAGGAGCTGCTGGCTGGGCAGGACGATGGCCGTATCGATCCCCTTGGGGTCATGCTCCTGCAAGAGGTCTACCCCGAGGGTCTTCATCACGGCTCCGAGGGCTTTGACCTGCGAGATGGTGCTCGAGCTACGATAGACCTTGACCTCGCGGGGCAGGAGCTCCTGGGGGCTGAGGCTCAGGGGAGCATTAGCGCGCCCGAGCCTCGAGATATTGCTCGCCATCAGACGGTGGGCGGGGTGCTCGGGGTCTTGGACGATGGCCACAGCCTCGTCCCAATACATCTCGGCCAGGCCACGGCTGCGCATCTGACTGAGTATCTTCATCTCGCTGGGCGTGATCTCAAAGAGGCCGACAAAGACGTACGGCCCGTGGCCCCGCTCGATGAGGTCCGAGACCAGCGAGACGCTATGCTCGGCGATATGGCGGTAGAGCATCCCCTCGTAGGCAAGCCCCTCTTCCCTGAGCCGACTGGTCAGACGCTCATAGACGCCCGCGAGCGAGAGCCAAAAGTCCATAAAGCGCTGGCGATGCTCCTGGCGCTGGGTGTCGGTCAGCTTGTGGGGGTTGGTGAAGTTGTCCCAAAAGCGCTCCAGGAGATCGAGGGTCTCATCGTCCAGGTCGGTCAGTTCGTCTCTGAGCTCCTTGATATGGCCCAGGTTGCGGTAGAGCAGCGAGGCGTCGATGAGGTGGCGGTCGATGAGGTCAAAGTCCGAGAGGATGATATTCCCCCAAAAGAGAAACTCATCAAAGCTCTCCGTCAGTCCTCCGCTCCCCGTCTGTGGCACACCCCGTGCCTGGGTCTGTGCCTCGCGCTCGGCCTTGTAGCAGGCGTATAGCTCGAAGAGCAGAGCCGTGCGGTCGAGCACCATCATCTCGGGTGCGAGGCTGGCCAAGAAGTCGCTGATGGTCAGACACCGAGGCGCCAAAAGGGGCGTCTCGGCTATCTCCCCCAGGGCACGCTCGAAAAAAAGGATGGCGCGCCTAGAGGGGAAGACGAACGTGCGCGTGCCGACATCTCGCCCATAGGCCTCGTAGTAATGCCGGGCAACCTCTGTGATGAATCTATCCATACGCTGTGGCTCTGTGGTTGGTCTTGCAAAGATAGAGACTGCGGGGCATAGCTCCTATCCAGAGGAGCGTCAAGCCCCAGGGCAGGCTAGCGCCCTCTAGCCCCGCTCGCTCCCTCTCCCCCGCATCCTCTCCCTCCGCATAGCGGGCTAGCACTCTCTCGCATTCCTCCGCATCCTCCGCTGGCTGGCTGGCTAGCACCCCTCCTCTGTGCCCCAGCCCCGCCAGGAGGACGAGACCGCAGTTCCCCCCCTCCCCCATACAGCAAGCAGCGCCTCCCCACATTCCTCCGCATAGCAAGCAACATTCCTCCCTCCCCTCCGCATCCCCCTCCCACACAGGGGGTAGGGACAAACATCCCCCGAGGGCTGTACGAGCTCGTACAGCCCTCGGGGGCACGGCGTATAGCCTAGAGAGGGGGAGGCGCCAGTAGAGCGCGGTAGCGGAGGTGGAGGTGATAGCGGGGCGCGGGGCCTTACTTGCGCCTCATGCTATCGAAGCCCTGCCCATAGACGCCACGCACCTCGCCGATGGTGACGAAGGCGTCGGGGTCTATCTCCTCGATGAGGCGCGTGATGGCCACCGACTGACGAAAGCGCGTTACGACCACCAGCACACGTGTCGGTTCGCCCGTATAGCCCCCCTTGGCCTCGAGCAGCGTACAGCCACGCTTGAGGCGCTGGGTGATGGCCTGGTTGATCTCCTCGCTCTTGCGACTAAAGACGGTGATCTGCACCGAGAGGCGGTTGCTGCGGATATACCAGTCGAGCGTCATCGACACCAGGAAGACCTGTATGATCGAGTAGATGAGCTTCTCCAGGGCGATCATAGGCTCTAGAGGGTTGAGGGCCAGGTAGACATTGACGAAATACGAGGCCAGCACGATAGACCCATCGACGATCATAAACAGGCGCCCGAAAGACATATTCTTGTACTTGCTCAGGATGGCCACGATGATGTCCGTCCCCCCCGTACTGCCATTGACCGAGAAGACGAGCCCTAGCCCCAGCCCCACCAAGAGAGAGCCCAGGATAAGGGCTACGACGGGCTGGTCGGCCAGGATCATGAGGCGAAAAAACTCGTCCTTGCTCTGGTCGGGCACAGCCATATCAGTAAAGAACGATATGCTGAAGGCCAGCATCGATACCCCGAGCAACGTCTTGATCAGGAAGTTGCTGTTGAGGAAGAAAAACGCCAGGACAAAGAGCGAGATGTTGATGATGTTGTAGGGGATGGCTATATCCTTACCCGTGATGAGCATGATGAGGTTGCAGAAGCCTCCCAGCCCGCCAGTGGTGATACGCTGCGGGAAGATAAAGAAGCTAAAGCCAATCATGTACACGACGATACCGAGGGCTACGACCAGGGTATCCTTCCAGAAATACTTAGAGACGAACTGCTTACGGCTCTCCGTAAGGAAGTCCTGCCCCTTGCTCGCCAAAAACGAGCCCACGTTTGCTAATGCTGCCATGCTAATGCTGATGCAGGATAGAGAGGTATTAAATGGTCTATGATGATTTGTTGTCTCCTACAAGACGACATTGACGATACGCCCAGGTACGACGATGACCTTCTTGGGCGTCTTGCCCTCGAGCCAGCGCTCGGCCTCGGGAGCCGACAGGACGGCCGCCTCTATCTCCTGGGGCGTCAGGGTGCGCGAGAGCGTTAGGGTAAAGCGCGTCTTGCCGTTGAAGCTCACCGGGTAGCTCACGCTATCCTCCACCAGGAGGCTCTCGTCCCACTCGGGCCAGGTGGCCTCTACGATAGAGCCCTCGCCGCCCGTGAGCTGCCACAGCTCCTCAGAGATATGGGGGGCATAGGGCGAGAGCAGTACGAGCAAGGGGCGCAGCACCTCGAGGCTCGTCGTCCCTAGGCTCTGCAACTCATTGACGCAGATCATGAAGGCAGAGACGTTGGTGTTGAACGAGAACTGCTCTATGTCCTGCGTAGCCTTCTTGATCAGCTTGTGCAGGGCCTTGAGCTCGGCCTTGCTCGCGGGGGTATCGCTCGCGCGGAGCACCCCATCCTTGTAGAATAGTCCCCAGACCTTGCGCAAGAAGCGGTGCACCCCATCGATGCCATTGGTGTCCCAGGGCTTGCTCTGCTCCAGGGGGCCGAGAAACATCTCGTACAGGCGGAGCGTATCGGCGCCGTAGTGCTCGACGATCATATCGGGATTGACGACATTGTGCATCGACTTGCTCATCTTCTCCACAGCCCAGCCACAGACATACTCGCCATCCTCGAGGACGAACTCGGCCGTGGCATACTCGGGTTGCCAGCGCCTAAAGGCCTCCAGGTCGAGGCGGTCGTTGCTGACGATATTGACGTCTACGTGCAGGGGCGTCGTGTCGTACCCGTCCTTGAGACCGAGCGAGACGAAGGTGTTGGTGCCCTTGATGCGGTAGACGAAGTTGCTACGCCCCTGTATCATGCCTTGATTGACGAGCTTGCGGAATGGCTCATCCTGGCACACCAGACCGAGGTCGTAGAGAAACTTGTTCCAAAAGCGGCTGTATATCAGATGTCCCGTAGCGTGCTCGGTGCCTCCGACATAGAGGTCTACCTGGCGCCAGTAGGCGTTGGCCTCGGGGCTAACGAGCGCCTCGCTGTTGTGCGGGTCCATATAGCGGAGGTAGTAGGCCGAGCTACCAGCAAAGCCAGGCATCGTGCTCAGCTCATACGGATAGCCCTCGGGCGTATGCCATCCGGTGGCACGCCCCAGAGGGGGCTCACCCGTCTCGGTGGGGAGGTACTTGTCCACCTCGGGCAGGCATAGGGGCAGCGCCTCGTCCAAGAGGGGGCGGGCGATGCCGTCCTTGTAGTAGATGGGGAAGGGTTCGCCCCAGTAGCGCTGACGGCTAAAGATGGCATCGCGCAGGCGATAATTGACCTTGACGCGCCCCAGGCCCCGCTCCTGGATCTCCTGGCTAATGCGCGCCTGAGCCTGGCGCACCTCGAGGCCATCGATCAGAGGGCTATTGACTAGGTGCCCCTCTTTGCTGTCTTTGCTCTCGCTCCAGCCGGCGGGGTCGCTAGGCGCTTCGCCCTCGGGCACCACTACCTGCACGATGGGCAGGCCAAAGTGGCGGGCAAAGGCGAAGTCTCTGCTGTCGTGGGCAGGTACGGCCATGATGGCGCCCGTCCCATAGCCTACCAGCACATAGTCGCTGATCCAGACGGGTATCTCCTGCCCCGTGATGGGGTTGATGGCGTAGCTACCCGAGAAGACCCCGCTGACCCTGCGGTCGGCAATGCGCTCGCGCTCTGTACGGCGCCTGGTGGCCTCGAGATAGGCCTCTACCTCGGGGCGCTGAGCCCACGTCGTGACCAGAGGCACCAGGTCGCTCTCGGGGGCGAGCACCATGAAGGTGACGCCATAGATGGTATCGGGGCGGGTGGTGAAGACGGTGAAGGCGCCCTTGCCCTCGGTGAGCTCGAAGCGCATCTCTGCCCCCTGGCTACGCCCGATCCAGTTGCGCTGGGTCTCTTTGAGCGCCTCGGTCCACTCCAGCCCCTCGAGGCCCGTGAGCAGGCGCTCGGCATAGGCCGACACCCTCAGACACCACTGGCGCATCACCTTTTGCATGACGGGGTGTCCGCCACGCTCGCTCAGCCCATCGACGACTTCGTCGTTGGCCAGCACCGTCCCGAGGGCTTCGCACCAATTGACCATGGTGTCGCCGAGGTAGGCCAGGCGATAGTTCATCAGCACACGCTCGCGCCCGGCTTCGTCCATGGCCTGCCACTGGGCGGCGGTCAGCGAGAGCTCCTCGCCCTGGGCAGCACGTAGCCCCTCGGTACCAGAGGTCTCTAGGTGGGCGATGAGCTCCTCGATGGGGCGAGCGCGGTCAGCCTCCTGGTCGTAATACGAACCAAAGAGGCGGAGGAATACCCACTGCGTCCACTTGTAATACTCGGGGTCGCAGGTCTTGAACTCGCGCGACCAGTCGTAGCTGAACCCGATCTTGTCGAGCTGCTCGCGGTAGCGACGCGTATTGGCCTCGGTCGTAGTGGCGGGATGTTGCCCCGTCTGAATGGCATACTGCTCGGCGGGTAGGCCAAAAGCGTCGTAGCCCATAGGGTGCAGGACGTTAAAGCCCCTAAGACGCTTGTAGCGAGAGAATATATCCGAGGCGATATAGCCCAGGGGATGGCCGACGTGCAGGCCTGCTCCCGAGGGGTAGGGAAACATATCCAGCACGTAGTACGGGGGGCGGGTCTTGTCCTCCGTCACTCGGTATATATCTTGCTCTTGCCACCAGCGTTGCAGGCGGGGCTCTATTTCCCTAAAGTTGTATTCCATCCTCTTGTGTGATTGCGATTTTGTTTTGCTGGCTACAAAGGTAGTGATTAGTTGCGAGGCAGAGCCCCAGCCCCCGGGGGGGGGGAGACCGATACGCCCGCAGGCCTGCCCCCACCGACCCACGCGTGGGGTGGCGAGGCGACCCACTCGTGGGTCGGTAGACCGATGCACGCGTGGGTCGGGGGAGGGATGCACTCGTGGGTCGCCTCGCCACCCCACGAGTGGGTTAGGTTAGAGCGCCCCAGGGCTTTACCCTAAATCGCCTCGGAGCTTTACCCTAGAGCCCTACGGAGCGCTAACCTAACGCGAATTCGGCGTAAGGAATGCAGGGAAAAATGTGTGTAAATGAGGGGCTTAGATATAGCAGAAGTGGAGAGATGTTAGTATATTTGT
>JBGYQR010000183.1:0-10896 GCA_041839075.1 Porphyromonas sp. | reverse complement strand
TATGTTGTTGTTAATCAGATACAAATATACTAACATCTCTCCACTTCTGCTATATCTAAGCCCCTCATTTACACACATTTTTCCCTGCATTCCTTACGCCGAATTCGCGTTAACCTAAAGCCCTCAAGCGGTCAAACTTAGCCCCCCCTAGCCCCGAGGACTGAGCGGGGGAGATCAGAGGGGTTAGCCTCCCCGCCCCCAGCGCCTAGAGACACCCCTCCCCAGCACGAGGGAGCACGGCTGGGATGGCGGGCTTTTGCCCCAGGGGTGTAAAACAATTATCTTTGCCGAGACTACGTTATTAGGTAGTAGTATAAGAAACGAATTAGTCCCCGGCCACTCCAGGTGGCCTCTCGACGCCACATGGCTCGCTCAAGATATACCTCCCACCATATCCTGCCTATCGTGGCGGTAGTGCTGGTGCTTGCTCTCTCGGCTTGTATGACCAAGCGAGGCGGGGCAGGCGCCATTTCGCGCCTAGATAGCCTCCCCCCTGCCAACGGCCCTTGGGTGCTCCTGCCCCCAAGTGGTACGACCACTAGCGATAGCACCAAGCTCACTGGCGCCCGCTCTCTAGAGCCTGAGGCGGCAGCGGGTACACCCTCCGACACCCTCACCCTCGGAGGCTCCAGCCCGCTCGCGCTAGGCGACTCTCTCGCCCCCGGACGAGGGGAGCAGCTCGACCTCGGGGGAGCCCCCACGAGCGGTAGTCCCCGCCCCGACAGCCTCTCTAGAGGCGATAGCCTGGCCTCTGCCCCACAAGGCAAGAAGGCCTCTGCCATCGACGACATCATCGAGTACTCGGCCAAGGACTCCATCGTCATGCTGGGGACCAACCTCATCTATCTCTTTGGCCCCAGCACGGTCGATTATAAAGACAAGGGGCTCGAGGCCAACTTCATGCGCCTACGAGTAGACAGCAACCTCGTCTATGCCCACTATGTACTGGATAGCCTGGGGCAGCCTACGGCTCACCCAAAGTTCAAAGACGGGCCAGAGAGCTACGAGGCTAAGACGATGAACTACAACTTCGAGACGGGCAAGGGGTTCATCACCGGAGTGATCACCGAGCAGGGCGAGGGATTTGTAACGGCCGAGCGTACGAAGAAGTACGCCGACGACTGTATGTACATGGAGGGGGGACGCTATACAACCTGCTCCGACCACGAGCACCCGCACTTCTACTTCAAGCTCACCAAGGCCAAGGTGCGCCCGAAGAAAAACATTGTCTTCGGCCCTAGCTACCTGGTCATCGGTGATATTCCCCTGCCCATCGGGTTGCCGTTTGGGATTTTCCCCTTCAGTAGCAGTTACAGCTCAGGCATTATCATGCCCTCCTATGGCGACGAGCGCTCTCGCGGGCTATACCTCAGAGAGGGGGGATATTACTTTGCCCTAAGCGACTACGTCGATCTGGCCGTAACGGGCGACTGGTACAGCCGTGGGTCGTGGGGGCTCAACGCCCGCTCGTCGTACCGCAAGCGCTATCGCTACTCGGGCAACTTCAGTGCCAGCTACCTCGTCACCCGCACGGGCGACAAGGACGTGGCGGGCACGTTCTCAGAGAGCAAAGACTTCCGTATCAGCTGGTCTCACACCCAAGACGCTAAGGCCAACCCCAACTCTACGTTTTCGGCCAGCGTCAATTTCTCCACCAGCCAGTACAACCACAACTCGCTCAATGCCCTCTACAACCCCGCGGTGTCGTCTCAAAACACCAAGAGCTCCTCGGTGAGCTACAGCCGTAACTTCGTGGGGACGCCCTGGCGCCTGACGGCCTCGGTAGACGCCACCCAGACCTCCAGCACCAAGGAGGTGAGCATCAACTCGCCCAACCTATCGGTGAGCATGAGCCGTATATACCCCTTCAAGCGCAAGACGCGCGTAGGGGCAGAGCGCTGGTACGAGAAGATCAGCCTCAGCTACAACGGGCAGATACGCAACAGCATTACGACCAAGGAGGACAGCCTCTTCAAGAAAGACCTCATCCGAGACTGGCGCAATGGTGTCAGCCACAGCATACCCATCTCGGCCTCCTACAAGCTACTGGACTATATCGACCTAACGCTCTCGGCCTCGTACAACGAGCGCTGGTATGGCTACAAGACGCGTAGGCGCTACGACGAGACGACGCAAAAGGTCGAGCAGGAGCGTGAGTTTGGCTTCAACCGCGTCTACGACTTCAACGTCTCGGCCAACCTCTCTACGACGGCCTATGGCTTCTATAAGCCCTGGGCACTCTTTGGCGACAAGGTGCAGATGATCCGCCACCGCGTAACGCCCTCTATCGGTGTGTCGTATCGCCCCGACTTTGGTTCTGATCGCTGGGGGTACTACGACCGACTGAGCTATCTCAATGCACAGGGCAACGTCGTAGAGCAGACGTATTCGCTCTACCAGGAGGGTATCTTCGGTTCGCCTGGGGTGGGCAAGAGCGCCTCGATCAACTTCGCCCTAGACAACAACATCGAGGCCAAGCTACGCTCCAAACCCGACTCTGTGGGAGAGGTTACCTTCAAGAAGGTGAGCCTCATCGACAACTTCAACATCAGCGCCAGCTACAACATGGCGGCAGACTCCTTCCAGCTCAGCGACATACAGACACGTCTGAGCCTCAAGATCAGCAAGGGCTTCACCCTCAGCCTCAGCGGCGCCTTTGACCCCTACGTCTACACACACCGCAAGGACGACACGGGGGCACCCGTCCTAGACGGTCAGGGGCATGCACAGATGGTCAGGGTCAATAAGCTACGTATCCTCAACGGGCGGGGCTTCGGGAGCCTCAGACAGACGGGCACGTCGTTTAGCTACACGTTCAACAACGAGACCTTCAGCAAACTCAAGCGCCTCTTCACCGGGGAGAAAGAGCCCGAGGACAAGCAGGGCAAGGACAAGGAGGGTCAGGAGGCAGGCACCCCGCCCCCCGACGCTGGCGGTCTCAACAACCCCCTCGACCGCCGAGGGGACGGCTCGGGTGGTGGTTCGCTCTATGCCAGGGAGGACGATGTGCAGTACGACAGCGATGGGTATGTGGTCAATGGCGTGCCCTGGTCGCTCTCGGTCAATTATAGCGTCAATTATGGACGGGACTACTTCGACCACACGCGTGACGAGTTCAAGTACAAGCTCACGCACAACCTAATGTTTTCGGGCAACATCCAGCCTACGAAGCATTGGAACTTTACATTCTCGGCCAGCTATGACTTCCAACAGAAGCAGCTCACCAACATGACCCTAGGGATCACCCGCGACCTGCACTGCTGGAGCTTCACCGCGAGCGCTATCCCCATAGGGCCCTACAAGAGCTACAACTTCACCATCGGCGTCAAGAGCTCTCTCTTGCGCGACCTCAAGTACGACAAGACGAGCTACTCGACGGCCACCGCCTGGTACTAGCCCCGAGCTCTCGCCCACTAGATCAACCGCCCTAAGCCACACCTCCGAGAGATGCTCCGCTCACTAGTCAAAGACACGGCTATCTATGGCCTTAGCTCGATGGTTGGGCGTATGCTCAACTGGCTACTGACCTTCGTCTACGTACGCGTACTGCTCCAGGAGGAGTTTGGGCAGATGACCAACCTCTACGCCTGGACGGCCCTGGCGCTCATCGTCCTGACCTATGGGATGGAGACGGCATTCTTCCGCTTTGCCAACAGACACGAGCGCCCCGCCCTGGTCTATGGGACGACGCTCATTGCCGTAGGGACGACCTCTACCCTCTTCGCCCTCTGGGGGCTATGGCAGAGCGAGACGCTTGCCTCGTGGCTAGGCTCTCCCCAAGAGGCCATAGGGCTGGTACGCCTGCTGGTGGCTATCGTCGCCCTGGATGCTTTCTGCGCCATACCGCTGGGCTACCTACGCTATGCTCAGATGCCCTGGCGGTTTATGGCCGTGCGTATGGGCTTTGTGGGGCTGACCATCGGGCTAACTCTGCTGGCGTTCTACGGGTTACCTCTCGTGGGTATCGACCCTAGAGAGACCGGGGGGCTGTACTACATCCTCGGTATCAACCTCATCGGCAACCTCGTCCAGCTCGTGATGCTCGCCCCTACCTTCGCTCGGGCAGAGTGGCGACTAGACCTAACCCTCCTAGGGCAGATGCTCCGATACGCCTGGCCCATCCTACTGCTGGGGCTCGTCGGGGGGCTCTCGGGACAGATAGACAAGCTCCTCATCCCACGCCTGTATGACGATCTAGCGCTCGGGCAGACCCAGCTAGCTATATACAGCGCCAGCTACAAGCTCGCCATCATCATGGTGCTCTTCTCTCAAGCCTTCCGCTACGCCTATGACCCCTTCGTCTTCGCCCGTGCTAGAGAGGGCGGGGAGATGGCCAAGGCAACCTATGCCGAGGCTATGAAGTACTACGTCCTCTTTGCCCTGTTGATCTACCTCTCGGTCATGTCGGGGCTGGAGGTCATCAAGCACCTCATCACCCCCGAGTATTACGCTGGGCTCGTCGTCGTCCCCCTAGTGATGGCAGGACAACTGATGTTTGGCATCTACTCCAACCTCTCCCTTTGGTACAAGCTGACCGACCGCACGATATGGGGAGGCATCCTCTCGGTAGTGGGCTGTGCCCTGATGGTCGCCATCCTACTATGGGGCGTACCTAGATGGGGCTATATCGCCGCAGGCTGGGCGAGCGTCGTCTCCAGTGGGGTGATGATGACGCTGAGCTATCTACTCGGACGGCGCTACTACCCTGTGCCCTACCCCACTCGGCGTCTAGGGGGGTATGCCCTCCTGGTAGCGGGGCTGGTGGGGCTCGAGTGGTGGGTGTCTAGGCTCGTCGGGAGTACCGCTATCAGCCTCTTGTTTAACGCCCTTGTGGTCGGCCTCTTTGTCGGGTATGTCTTATGGCGCGAGGGGCTGCTCATGAGGCTAAAGCCCCTGCTGGATAGGCTACGCCACCGCCCTCGTCAGGGGAGTAGGTAGCCTCGTCTAGGCCTAGTCCTAGGCGCCCGACCTCTGCCAAGGCGTACGCTCCACCAAGACCTGAGGCGAAGAAAATGCAGGGACAAACCACCAGGGGCTCTTGCAGGAAACAAAATAATATATACCTTTGCAATCGAAACGGACAAGCTCCACTGACTCATGGTGTAATGGTAGCACAACAGATTCTGGTCCTGTTTGTCAAGGTTCGAATCCTTGTGAGTCAACATAAGCAAGGCGCCCATCTTCCTCTAGAGAAGATGGGCGCCTTGCGTTTATTGGCCTATGTGCCTCAAAAATAGATGACAAAATGGGTCAGCCCATCGGCGTGGGTGCTCAGGCTATACCGGAAGCCATGACGCTGCAACACCTCCCTAACGAACAGCAACCCTAGCCCCTGACCCGTAGGCTTGGTGGAGAAAAAGGGCGAGAAGAGCTTCCCCTCCTGCTCGGGCGAGATACCCGCCCCATCGTCGATGACACTGAGCGAGAGCGGAGAGGTCGAGGTGCGCAGGACGACGCGCCCAGGGCCCTGGGCGATGCTCTCTACGGCATTCTTGACGACGTTGATCAGCACCTGCTCCATCAAGGCCACGTCTACCGAGAGCGGGGGCATAGCCTCGTCGAGCTCCAGCTCGATAGAGACCTCGTGCGCCTGGCTGAGGCTATGTGAGAAGCGCGCCACACGTTGCACCAGCTCCCCGATGTCGCTCATGGCCAGCACGGGCTCAGGGATACGCACCACCTCGGCGAAGCTGGTGATGAAGCGGTTCATCCCATAGCATCGGTCTACACACACCTGCATAGCCTCCACGGCGTCGGCCATTTGCTCCTCTCCGGAGAAGCTATCGATCAGCACCCCAAGGGTAGAGGTCAGCCCAGCCGTACTGTTGCCTACCTCGTGGGCGATCATACGGATAACCTTCTCATACGCTTTCTTTTCCGCACTGCGCACCTCATCGGTAAGGCTCTCGATGAGATAAAAGGGGCGAGGAAAACCCCTATCGACAAACGTCGAGAGCGAGCACCGATAGATATGTCCATCCCCTAGGCTAATGATCTTGCGCTCGCCCAGGGCGACGACGCTGAGATCGACTAGGAGCTCGTGGCGCACCTCCCGCACCTTGCGCCCCAAGACGCGGCTCTGATCCTTGACGGCCAGGAGGTAGCAGGCCGAGGGGTTGAGGAGCGTAATGCGGTGGTCATAGTCCAGGACGACGACGCCCATGGGCGAGGCCTTGATCAGGAGGTCCGAAAACTCGTTTTGCTCCCTCACATGCAGACGCTCCTCCTTGAGCTGCGTCATCATACGGTTGAAGATGCCGATGATACGATCGGCCTCGTACTGCCCCGTAGGGCGCAGGCGCGAACTAAAGTCCTGCTCGTTTAGGAGATGAATCCCATTGCTGATGCTCTCCATGGCTCTGACCGATCGCTCATAGACGACCCAGAGCAAGACGAGCACCCCGAGGCTAAGCACCACCCCCACCCCGAGGGAGATGGAGAGGAGCTCTGGCGCCTGGAGCACCTGGTATATCATCCACGAGAGTAGCCCAACGACAAAGAGGGCAAGCAAGAGGAAATAATACTGCAAACGCATAGGAGACGTGCGGGCAAATGGCTAATGATGCAAGGGGACGAGGACTAAGGCTAGCGGAGAGGAGGCGGGCAAGTATCTAGGTGAATATGAGGTGAGCGAGGGTACAGGTGGCGCCCAGGGGCTAGAGGCCGTACTTCTCTAACCGCCGATAGAGGGCGCCCCGACTAATCCCCAGGCTACGCGCCACCTGGGACATATTCCCCCCGTGGCGCTGGATCGCCTCCTCGATGGCCATGCGCTCCACGTCGCCCAGCTGACTAGGGGAGGTCTGAGGCGTAGAGGCTACGTGGCCAGTCTGCGCCATGAGGTCCTCGGCCGTGATGAGGCGGTGGCCACTGACCAGGATGGTACGCTCGACGAGGTTTTTGAGCTCACGGATATTCCCCGGGAAAGGTAGCCCCCTTAGGTAGCTCATCGCCTCATCGTCAAAGGCGATCCGCCCTAGTCCGTTTTGCTCGCTGACGGCACTGGCAAAATGCCTGGCCAGTAGAGGGATGTCGCTCGAGCGCTCACGCAGGGCCGGCAGGTGTATCTCGATGAGGTTGATGCGGTACATCAGATCCTCGCGAAACGTACGCTGGGCGACCATGGCCGACAGGTCTACATTGGTGGCGCTCACCACCCGCACATCGACCTTGCGCGGTGTGCTATCCCCGAGAGGCTCGAAGCTCTGATCCTGCAAGACCCTGAGGAGCTTGACCTGACAGCTCATATCCAGCTCCCCGATCTCGTCTAGGAATATCGTACCGCGGTGCGCCAGCTCAAAGCGCCCCACCCGATCGCTCGTCGCGTCCGTGAAGGCGCCCCGCCGATGCCCAAACATCTCGCTCTCAAAGAGGCTCTGCGACACGCCTCCGAGATTGACCTTGACAAAAGGCTGACGGCGACGCTGACTATTGCGGTGGATGGCCTCGGCGATAAGCTCCTTGCCCGTACCGCTCTCGCCTGTGATGAGCACAGAGGCATTGGTAGGAGCGATACGCGCCACCGTAGCCAGCACCGAGACGATCTCGGGCGACTGCCCGATGATGAAGCCATAGTCGCCCAGGCTATCGATCTCCGCACGCGAGGGGAGGGTCTCGCTAGCCACCCCAGGAGCGCTAAGGCTGAGGGCGGTCTCGATCGAAGAGAGCAGGTGGCGGTTGTCCCACGGCTTGGTGATGAAGTCAAAAGCACCCAGCTGCATCCCCCGTACGGCGAGCTCTATCGACCCCCAGGCTGTCATCAGCACCACGGGAGTACGCGGGCAGAAGACCTTGACCTTCTCAAGGAGCTCCAGCCCCTCCTGGCCACACGTGTCCAGGGAGTAGTTCATATCCATCATGATGAGCCTAGGCTCCACCTCCCGGAGGCGAGCCAGCAGCCCCCCCGGGGTGTCGTAGGCCTCGACCTGATAGCCCGCCCTAGAGAGCAAGAGCTTGAGCGATGAGCGTACGACAGCGTCGTCGTCTACAATGATAATCATACCAGCACGAAGATAGGACAAACGGGCCAATACCCCAAGCATCCCCCGCCTATATAGAAAAGCGTTGGTGGCTGACCCCCAAGGCCTTGAGACCTCAGAGAGCCAACCACCAACCTCTCGGGGTGTGGCCTCTACTTGGCGTAGCTCACCGAGCGCGTCTCGCGTATGACGGTGATCTTGACCTGCCCAGGGTAGGTCATCTCGTCCTGGATACGCTTGGCTATCTCGGTGCTGAGGGTCGAGATCGAGGCATCGTCCGTGTTTTCGGCTCCGACGATGACGCGCAGTTCGCGCCCTGCCTGTATGGCGTAGGTCTTGACCACTCCGGGGTAAGAGAGGGCCAGCTGCTCGAGGTCATTGAGGCGCTTGATATAGGCCTCGACCAGTTCGCGTCTAGCTCCAGGGCGTGCTCCGCTGATGGCGTCGCAGACCTGCACGATGGGGGTGATGAGGCTCTCCATCTCAATCTCGTCGTGGTGAGCCCCTACGGCGTTGCAGATGTCGGGCTTCTCCTTGTACTTCTCACAGATTTTCATCCCCAGCAAGGCGTGTGGTAGCTCGGGCTCGTCGTCGGGCACCTTACCGATGTCGTGCAGGAGGCCTGCGCGCTTGGCTTTCTTGACGTTGAGCCCTAGCTCGCTGGCCATGATGGCGCATAGGTTGGCCGTCTCACGTGCGTGCTGGAGGAGGTTTTGCCCATAGCTCGAGCGGTACTTCATCTTACCCACGATACGGATGAGCTCGGGGTGCATACCATGGATCCCAAGGTCGATGACGGTACGCTTGCCGGTCTCGACGATCTCCTCCTCTACCTGCTTGCGTACCTTGCTGACTACCTCCTCGATACGAGCGGGGTGAATGCGTCCGTCCTGCACCAGCTGGTGGAGGGCCAGTCGGGCGACCTCTCTGCGCACGGGGTCGAAGCTAGATAGCACGATGGCCTCGGGGGTGTCATCGACGATGATCTCGATACCGGTGGCGGCCTCTAGGGCACGGATGTTGCGCCCCTCGCGTCCGATGATACGACCCTTGATCTCGTCGCTCTCGATGTGGAAGACGGTTACCGAGTTTTCGATCGCCGTCTCGGCGGCTAGGCGCTGGATGCTCTGTATGACGATCTTCTTGGCCTCTTTGCCTGCCGTCATCTTGGCCTCCTCGATGATCTCGTTGATGTAGCTCTGAGCCTGGTCGTGTGCCTCGCTACGCATGCTCTCGATGATGCGCGAGCGTGCCTCGTCGCTCGAGAGCCCTCCTATCTCCTCGAGCTGAGTGAGCTGGCGCTGGCGTAGCTGCTCGACCTCCGAGCGCTTGCGCTCTAGGGCGGAGAGCTGCTGGGCGAGCTGGTCGCGCTGAGCATCTAGCTCGCCACTACGCTTGCCGAGCTCTTGCTCGTGCTGGCGGAGGGTTTGCTCGCGCTGCTTGAGCTTGCTCTCGCGTTGCTTGAATAGGTTGTCTTTCTCGGCGACCTCTTTCTTGAGATTGCTCTCGTACTGG
Organism: Porphyromonas sp.; assembly: GCA_041839075.1. Lineage (GTDB taxonomy): Bacteria > Bacteroidota > Bacteroidia > Bacteroidales > Porphyromonadaceae > Porphyromonas. The sequence goes on along the minus strand of JBGYQR010000183.1, from coordinate 1,402 downwards.
ATGAATTTCTCCTTGACCTCAAGGAGCTTCTTTTGCTTGATGACCTCCTGCTCGCGTTTGGCCTCACCGACGATCATCTCGCTCGAGCGCTCGGCCTCCTGCACGATAGAGGCCACCCGCTGTCTCAGGAGTCGCTCGTGGACGAACCACGAGATACCTGCCCCGAGAAGCAAAGCGCCCAGGATCAATACAATAGTTATCAATAGTCCCATCTATGGCTTTGTTTGATGAATAATACCTTACAATCACAGCGAGTGCCTGCCATAGCCTGCGGGAGGACGTCTACAAGGGGGAGGAGAGAGGGGAGGGATATCACGGCTCGGAGCGGGGCGACTCCTCTAGCTCGGCCTCTAGGGCCCTGAGCTGGCTCAGTCCAGTGGCCAGCGTCTGCTCGGCCTGGACGTTGAGGGCACTCAGCCTAGGGGCTAGCTCGTCTCGGCTTAGCTGTGCCTCGGCCAGGATGGCTCTATGCCCCAGGTCAAGGGCTGCCATGGCCAAGAAGTCATGCTGACCGAGGTTGGTCGTCGTCTCGTACTGCTCGCGATAGCGCGCCACAGCGCTGTTGATGGCGTCAGTAGCATGCCTTAGAGGCGCTTCCTGCGAGCGCAACACATCCATCGGTAGCCTAACGCCATCCACATTGAGGGTGATACGTTGCTTGCCCTTGGGTTGCTCCATCGTCTCTGACAGTTGGATAGATGACCGATGCCTATATCTCTACGTTGCTCGCGGTCATCGCTCTGACTTGAGCTGACCTATGCAACACTCTATTTCCTCGATGAGAGAGGCTACGAAGTCCCTCGCCCACTCCTCTCGCCCTCCCGCCCCATCCGGGGAGGAAGCACCCGAGAGCGCTACGGCAAGGCTCGCGCTCCGCTCACTTTGCTCCGCCTCCTCTAGCCTCTGGCGCATCTCGGCCAGGGCTAGTCGGCTCGCATCTAGCTTTTCCCTCAAGAGACCTATGACGGCCGATTGTCGCTCGACGAGCTCCCCCAGGCGCAGGACGTTCTCCTCCAGCCTACGTAGCTCTCGTTGCTCACGCTCCGTCATTGTTAGGGTCTTATATTATCGGGAATAAACACTCGTTGCTACAAAGGTAGTACTAATTAGTTATCTATCCGATTATCAGCACCCCGATTTTGCGCCCTGGGGGATGGAGGCTCGCCTCTCCCGCCCCGACCCAAGCTCCCTTTAGGGGTCTCGAAGCCCCCGCCTACGCCCCCACAGCCCCGCCCCAGAGCGGTCTGAGATAGCCCCCAAAGCGCTCTAACCTAACGCGAATTCGGCGTAAGGAATGCAGGGAAAAATGTGTGTAAATGAGGGGCTTAGATATAGCAGAAGTGGAGAGATGTTAGTATATTTGTATCTGATTAACAACAACATAACTAACTCCCTCCACTCC
>JBGYQR010000182.1:0-2791 GCA_041839075.1 Porphyromonas sp. | reverse complement strand
GTAGCATCAACGTCGTTGTGGACATCACCAACTACGTCCTGCACGAGATCGGCCAGCCCCTACACGCCTACGACCTAGACAAGGTACAGGGGGGGCTAGTGGTACGCCTGGCCACGGAGGGGAGCAGTATCACCACCCTCGATGGCGTAGAGCGCACCCTCACGGGGCAAGACCTCGTCATCGCTGACGGCGCTGGGCACAACCTCTGCATCGCTGGCGTCATGGGCGCTCTAGAGAGTGGCACGACGACGGCGACGACCAGCATCGTGCTGGAGGCTGCCAACTTCCACTCTTCGAGCGTACGACGTACGGCACGTCGCCTGGGGCTCTCGTCGGACTCGTCCTTCCGCTTCGAGCGTGGGCTCTCTCCCGAGGCTACGCACTGGGCTCTCGAGCGCGCCACGCAGCTCATCCTCGAGCTATGCCCAGGGAGCTATGTCGATGGCGCGGTGAGCGATCACTACCCCACGGTGGCCAGCCCCTTTGAGGTAGAGCTCAGCAAGCGTCAGACCGATAGGCTCATCGGCAAGCGCCTATCCCCCGAGGAGATCCTCCGCATCCTAGAGAGCCTGGAGATCAGCGTCCAGGACGAGCGCCAGGACGGAGACGACACCATCTGGAGGCTCCACGTACCTCGCTACCGCGTGGACGTAACGCGCCCTGTGGACGTCATCGAAGAGATCCTGCGTATCTACGGCTACAACAGCGTCGAGCTCAGTGGCTATATACACGCCAACCTCAGCCCACAGGGAGCCGCAGACCGCTCCTACCGCCGTCGCCTCTTGCTCAGCGAGCAGCTGACCGGGGCGGGCTTCAGCGAGATCCTATGCAACTCGCTCTCTTCGTCGGCCTACTACGAGGGGCTAGAGAGCTACCCCACCAGCAAGCTGGTGCGTCTGGCCAATCCCCTGAGTGCCGAGCTGGACGTGATGCGCCAGACCCTCCTCTTCGGTGGGCTCGCCAGCATCGGGCGCAACCTACGCCGTCAGCAACGCTCGTTTTATTTCTACGAATGGGGCAACTGCTACGCCTACACGCCCAATGACCGAGCCATGCAAGGCTATACCGAGGGGCTACGCCTAGGCCTGTGGATAGCAGGCGAACGCGTCTCTGGGAGCTGGGCACACGCCGATGAGAAGACCTCACCCTTTGAGCTCAAGGCACACGTCGAGCACATCCTCAGACGCCTGGGGCTCAACGCTGGGCTGATGCGATACAGCACCACCAGGAGCGACCTTTTCGCCGGCGAAGCCCTAGAAATCAAGGCTCAGGACGGCAGGCTCGTCGGCACGCTGGGACAGGTACACCCAGCTCTAGCGAGCCGTGAGGACATCGACCTACCGATATACTTCGCCGAGCTCGAGTGGGACACGCTCCAGCAACTGGCCGAGCGCACCAAGACGACCATCCACGACCTGCCCAAGTACCCCTTTGTACGCCGAGACCTCTCCCTGCTCATCGACAAGGCCACGACCTTCGTAGAGATCGAGGCCATCGCCTACAAGGCTGAGAAGAAGCTCCTCTTGCGCTGTGAGCTCTTTGACGTCTACGAGGGCAAGAACCTCCCCGAGGGCAAGAAGAGCTACGCCGTCTCCTTCGTCCTACAAGACCCCGAGGGCACGATGAGCGACAAGCAGATCGAGGGCATCATGGCCAAGATACAGCGTAGCCTCGAGAGCCAGCTCTCGGCCGTTGTCCGAGGCTAGAGAGGGGTAGCCTGCGGGCACCCTACCAAGTAGTATATAGCGAGCGGGCATCCCAGTATGGGGATGCCCGCTCGCTATATGCTTTTAGATTCATCCTCCCCCAGCCTCGAGGCAGAGGCACCACCTCTGCCAGGCGGAGTAGAGTGGAGGGCTAGGAGCGAGGGCGCTACGCCCCATCCTGCTCTAGGCGTAAGGCCCTAGCCGCCTCCTCGAGCTGAGCGTACCACTCAGCCCCAAAAGCGCGCACCAGCGGAGCCTTGAGAAACTCGTACACGCGCACACCCTCGCGCCGACCCCGCTTGAGGGCAGGGCGACAGACGCTCCATTTGTGGTAATTGACGGCGGTGAAATCCTTGTACCTCGTCAGGCGTATGGGATAGAGCTGACAGCTCAGAGGCTTGATCCAGTCTATCTTGCCGGCATAGTACATCTTCTCGTAGGCGCAGAGGCAGTTGCCCGCCTCGTCGTAGGTGGTGAAGACGCAGTCCTGGCCATCGACAATGCTCGTTACCTCATCCCCCTCCTGGTCGATATAGCTCACGCCCTGGGCATCGATGACCGCGAGAGCTCTCTCGGAGAGCAGATGACGCACCTCGGGGAGGTAACGCCTCAGGAGCTCCGCCTCGCCCTCCGAGAGCGGAGCACCGCTATCGCCCTCGATACAGCAGATGCCTTTGCATTGCTGGTAGTCGCAGGCAAACATCACCTCCAGGACGTCGAGGCTCACGATCTTGTCTTGTATCTCTAGCATACGTATGGGATATTCATTTGGTTGGGGTAGACCCCGCCCGAGAGGTCGGGCGGCTCATGAAGTAGGTAATGGCTATGTTTTGCCAGATGATATAGGCCGCACTAGCCAGGGCGACCACAGGGGAGAGAAAGAGGGTGCCAAGCCAGATGGCGAGGGTCGTGTTTTTTTGCCCCAAGGCATGGCGCACAGCCGAGACCTCCAGCCCCAGCCTAGGAGCGAGCCACATCCCCAGCCCCATCTGCAAGAGGCACGAGAGGAGCCCCACAACCCCCATTGACACCATGAGGCTAGTGCTGACGCCCTCCTCCCACTCATCAAGCATCTGTACCGTATG
>JBGYQR010000181.1:0-3646 GCA_041839075.1 Porphyromonas sp. | reverse complement strand
GTTAGAGCCCTTTTGGGGTTCAACTTAGAGCCCTCTCAAGGGGTGAGTAACAGCCCCGAGGCGGGGCGACCAGATGGCAATGGAGCAATGCCCTACTAGGCCAACCTGCCCCTACGGAGAACCGCCCCGCCTGGTTAGAAAGAGATCTTGTCGAGGATGCCGGTGAGGTAGGCCAGACAGATGCCGTAGTTGGTTACGGGGATATGCTTGTCCTTGATGCGCTCGAGGCGACTGAGCACATGGGCTCTGTTGAACATGCACGCTCCGCAGTGGATGATTAGATCATAACGCTCCAGGTCGGCGGGGAAGTCCGCCCCCGCAACGACATCGATGGTCAGCCCTGCACCATAGCGCTTCCTCAGCAGGTTGGGGATCTTGACCCGACCTATATCCTCCGTCGCTGGTGCGTGCGTGCAGGCTTCGGCGATGAGGACGCGAGCCTGCTCGGTTAGGCTATCGAGCGCTTTAGCCCCCTGGACAAAGAGCTCCATATCCCCCTTGTAGCCCGCCATCAGGACAGAAAATGAGGTCAGGAGCACCCCCTCTGGCTTCTGAGGGTAGACCTCGGCAAAGGCTTGAGAGTCCGTGATGATGAGCTTGGGCAGAGAGGCCAGTTTGCCTATCGTCTCGGTCAATCTCTCGGGCGTACAGCAGAGGGTGATGCACCCCTTGTCTAGGAGCTCTCTAATCGTCTGCACCTGTGGCAAGATGAGCCTTCCCTTGGGCGCCGAGGCGTCTTGGGGCATCACCAGCACAACCACATCGCCCGCCTGGGCCAGATGCCCCGTGATGCTCTGCGCCCCATAGTCCTTGGGCAAGAGGGTAGTAATGGCCTCGATGATCCTCTGCCTAGCCCCCCCATCCTGGTGGTGAATGGGCAGGACAGCCCCTCGATGGCCGAGGGTCTCTGCCAGGCGAGTGGCCTGTTGCTCGGCGTCGGGTCTGAGGTCGCTCTTGCCGAGTAGGAGGAGCACAGGGATGCGCTTTTGCTCGAGGGTCTCGAGCCAATGGCGCTCGCTCTCCAACCCACCCTCGGGGTCCGAGACCAGCAGCAGGGCGACATCGGTGCGCAGCAGTGTGCGCTCGGTGCGCTCTACACGTCCCTCTCCGAGAGCACCTTCGTCGTCGAAGCCTGCCGTATCGGTCAGGAGGCAGGGGCCAAGGCTACCGAGTTCGATAGCCTTACCCACAGGGTCAGTCGTCGTGCCAGCCGTAGGCGAGACCAGGGCAAGGTCTTGCCCGAGCAGGAGGTTGAGCAGGCTACTCTTGCCCGCATTGCGCCGGCCGTAGATGGTAATGTGTAGGCGCTCGGCCGTAGGAGTTGAAGACATCGTAGAGATATAGCGTTGGTGTAGTTATTAACAAAATGGGAGGGAGACTAGGGCGATACCCTCAGAGCGTCCCCTGAGCCTCCGGGCTAAAAGGGGTAGCCAATAGCTAGGTGTATGCCTAGAGCGTCGGAGAAGCGAGGTATATTGTACCAGCCCGAGCGCGTGGTCTTATAGGGCAGGTGCAGGCCCACCCCGACATCGAAGCGCACGACCAGGTAACCGACATCATAGCGCAGACCCGCACCCGTACCTACCGCGATTTGATTCAAAAGGTTGCCTAGCGACCCTACCTCGCTCAAGGCTCCGCCTGGTCTATCGGGGTCTGGCTTGAGTAGCCAGATATTACCAGCATCCAGGAAGAGTGCCCCCTCGAGGCTCCCCACCAGGCGTGCGCGCCACTCGGCGTTGGCCTCTAGCTTGACCTCTCCGACATGGTCCATAAAGGCATAGGCGCTCTCCGTCTGCTTGGGAGCAAAGGAGCCTGGCCCTAGGCTACGCACCGTAAAGGCACGGATGCTATTGGCTCCTCCTACATAAAACTGCTCCATATAGGGCGCACGCTCCATATTGCCGTAGCTATAAATCGCCCCCCCGCCAAGACGCAGGGCTAGGCTCTGCTTGCGGTCTATATGGTGGGTGTAGCGTAGCTCGCCATGAGCCTTGACGAACTGAGCAAAGGGCACGCCCAGGATACGCTGTTGCTCTCGGTAGCTCTTCCCCGCTAGGGCAAAGAGCCCTTTGGTGACGAACCCCGCCTGGCTAGCTCCAGCCCTCAGCCAGAGGCGATGCTGCCTCTCCCGCCCGACTTGCCAGTCTCGGGTGTAGGTATAGCTCATCTGAGCTATGAGCTGGCTCATCAGGCTAAGGCCTAGACTGGGATTGTCCTCGAGGATGGTACGAAACTCCTCTGTCGTATGCCCCAGCTGGCTATAACTGATCGAGAGAGGCACGAGGCTATGACTGCGCCCAGAGCTACGCGAGAAGTCATACGACGAGGAGAGAGAGAGGGAGTTGAGGGCGTAGTAGCCTGCTCGGTTCATCCTCTGCCCCGAGAGCTTGATGGTCGTCGTGGTGGGGAAGGCATAGTACTTGTCGAGCCTGCCCGGGATCAAGAGCGTCGGGAAAGAGAGCGAGGCATCGAGGCTCAGTAGGTAGCTGTTGAGCGAGAGCGAATAGCTCCTAAAGGGGTTGCTACCTGTCTGCCATTCGTATGAGCCCGAGAGGCTGGCGGAGAACGTTTCGCCTCCGCCAAAGACGTTTCGCCTAGAGAGGCTCAGCGATAGACCTGGCCCCATGAAGTCCGTGCTCTTAAAGAGGAAGCGCGAACCAAAGCTCACGTCCCAGGGGCGGTCCTTGCGCAGTAGGATGGTTAGATCCAGCTCCCCAGGCGAGGACGAGGGCAGAGAGTCCGTCCCCTCAGAGCGGGCAAACAGCATCTCGATACCCGAGAAGGCTCCGATGCTCACCAGGCTCTTGCGGGTGAGGTCCTCGTTGCTGTATCGATAGAGGCTATCGGGACGCAGGCGCAGGCGCTGATCTAGTACCCGAGGGCGCACAGGTAGGCTCCCGCGTGAGTAGGCCGTAACCCCAGGAGAGAGCTCTAGCGTATCGGTCGAGAGGAGCTGAGAGGCATCGTCTCCGTCGAGGAAACGCAGACGTATATGGCGTACCCGCCACTGGCGCAGGACGTCCTCCGAGAGGTTGCCCACCAGCCTAGAGCGTAGCTGTACTGCCCCCGGCCGCATAAGGGTGTCGGCCTCGTAATGGATATACTGCGGGGCGAAGTAATAGTAGCCCTGCTCGCGCAGATAGGCCGAAGCATTGCTCCTATCCTCCGCCAGCGAAGCTACGGCAAAGGGCTTGCCCCTCTGCAAGATGCTATACCTCTGATGGTCAAAAGCATGGTCCTCGCGTACATACCACCGAGGTAGATACTCAATGCTATCTAGGAGGTAGAGCTCCCCGAGACGTACCTCATAGGCCACCCGCCCCTGGAGCGAATCTTTGCTGGGGATGATACGGCTCTCTACCTGGGCGCCCAGGTAGCCATGCTCCGAGAGGAGACGTTCGGCGACCTTGGCTCTCAAGGTAGGATTGACCTCGCGCATCCACTTGGGGCGCTTGCCCATACGATGTAGCGCCTTGCCGACCCAGGTCTTGCTATCCTGATACTTCAGATAGAGCCAGGGGGCAAAGAGAGGATTGGGCAGACGTATCGAGGAGCTACCCATCAGGGCGCCGTTGGGGGCATAGGCGAGCTGTTGCTCCACCGCCGCGATGGCTGTCTGGGCATGCAGGCTACGCCTGTCGCCCTC
>JBGYQR010000180.1:0-2937 GCA_041839075.1 Porphyromonas sp. | reverse complement strand
CCCTCATCTACAGTGTCAAAAGCGACTAGGATCTTAGCCATAATGGTAACGTGTCTATGTGTGATTGGTCAAAGCTATACGGAGCCCATACCTGGGTCTCATCGAGTGGATACACATCGGGGCTGTGCCATAATCTCCTTACGACACAGCCCCGAGGTTACTTGGGCGTCTTACTGCAAGAGACCGTAGGTCTCGCTGGCAATCATGTACTCCTCGTCAGTAGGCATGACTACAACCTTGACACGGCTCGTAGGCTTACTGATGATGGCAGCCTTGCCACGCAGGCCATCGTTGATGCTCTCGTCGATCTCGATCCCTAGGAACTCGAGGCCACGGCAGGTATTGCTACGCATGGCTGGGCTGTTTTCTCCAACGCCAGCGGTGAAGACGAGGATATCCACGCCCCCGAGTGCTGCCGCGTAGGCACCGATGTACTTCTTGACGCGGTACTCCAGGATGTCGGAGGCCAGTTGCGCGAGTTCGTTGCCCTCAGAGGAGGCCTTCTCGATGTCGCGCATATCGCTACTACCGATGGCTGCTACCCCGTAGACGCCACTCACCTTGTTGAGTAGATAGGTAACGTCCCTGGCCTCTAGGCTCGTGCGGGTATTCTTTGCATAGGGGTCCTGCACATAGGCTGCGATCTCCTCGGGCTTCCAGTCCTGCTTGTTGAACAGCCACTCGACAACGCCAGAGTCAATATCCCCAGCGCGCGTTCCCATCAGTAGCCCTTCGCTAGGCGTCATCCCCATGGAGGTATCGACGCTCTTGCCTCCGTCGATAGCGGCCATCGACGCGCCACTGCCTACGTGGGCAGTGATGATCTTGGCCTTGTTGTAGTCGAGGCCAACGAGCTCGGCGGCCTTCCTACTTACATAGGCATGGCTGGTGCCGTGGAAGCCATAGCGACGTACGCCATAATCTCGGTAGATGTGATGGGGGAGGCCATACATATAGGCGTGCTTGGGCATTGTCTGGTGAAACGCCGTGTCAAACACCCCACAGTGAGGCACCTTGGAGAGCACCGTCTGAGCGGCACGAATACCCATGATATTGGCAGGGTTGTGCAGAGGTGCCAGGGGAATGCACTTCTCGAGCTGAGCGATGACCTCCTCAGTGATACGCACGCTACCGCTGAAGACCTCACCACCATGTACTAGGCGGTGTCCTACGGCCTCGATCTCCTCGAGGCTCTTGATGTGTCCGACCTCGGGGTCGAGGAGCTTGTCGATGATAACCTCCACTCCGCGCGTGTGGTTAGGAATAGGGAGGTCATCGATAGCCTTAGATCCATCGGGGCGCTGGTACTTGATGAATGCATCGCTAGTCCCCACACGCTCGGCGATACCCGAGGTGATGGTGCGATACTCGGGAAGCTCGATGAGCGAATACTTGAGCGATGAGCTACCGCAGTTGAGCACTAATATCTTCATTGTCGTAGTATATTATATACGTAATGTGTATCTCTTTGTCTCCTAGAGCCCCTTGGCTGCGATAGCTTGGTTGGCTGTGATTGCCGTCATCTTGTAGATATCCTCCACAGAGCAACCACGGCTCAGGTCATTGACAGGAGCCGCCATACCCTGTAGGATTGGGCCTACCGCCTCAGCTCCTGCCAGGCGCTGTACGAGCTTGTAGCCAATGTTGCCCACCTCGAGCGAGGGGAAGACGAGCACGTTGGCGTGGCCAGCCACTGCGCTATCGGGTGCCTTGAGCTTAGCTACCTTGTCTACCAGGGCAGCATCGGCCTGCAGTTCGCCGTCTATCGCTAGCTCGGGAGCCATCTCGCGAGCGAGGCGCGTCGCCTCTACAACCTTGTCTACCATCTCGTGCTTGGCACTGCCACGCGTAGAGAAGCTCAGGAGGGCAACCTTGGGCTCAACCCCAGAGATAGCTGCCGCGGTACGTGCCGAGGCTACCGCTATCTGAGCGAGCTCAGGAGCGGTGGGGTTGGGCATCACGGCGCAGTCACCGAAAAATAGTAGGCCATTGTGCCCGTACTCAGCCTTGGGGGTAAACATCAAGAAAAGACCGCTCACACAGCTGAAGCCAGGAGCCGTCTTGACGATTTGCAATGCTGGACGTAGTACGTCGCCTGTGGCATTGATAGCACCCGCTAGTTCGCCATCTGCATCGCCGGCCTTGATCATAAGGCACGCCAGGTAGAGGGGATCTTCGACGAGCTTGGCTGCCTGCTCGTGCGTCATGCCCTTGCTCTTGCGTAGCTCTACCAGGAGGTCGATGTAGGCTTCCTTGCGGTCGTGATCCTTGGGGTCTAGGTGACGAGCTTCAGCGATATGGCTGAGGCCTAGCTCGGCCGCCTTGGAGGCAATTTCAGCTGGGTTACCAATGAGGGTGAGACGTACTACCTTGTCGCGCAGTAGTTGGTCGGCAGCTCGGAGGGTACGCTCTTCTGTTCCTTCGGGAAACACGATGTGCTGAGGGTTTGCCTTGGCCCTGTCAATAATCTCTTGAATTAGATCCATTGCTCAGATATATATTTTAATTGTAATGCTTGTCGTCGATTACCCTGTTTATAAACCGATAGGACAAAGGTACTAATTCCACCGAAAAGCGCCCCACGAATTAGAAGAAAATCTATCCCCCCTCGCCCAGATACCTGCTAGCCCCAGCGACTAGTGCCTCATGAATGAGAAATTACCCCCCTGCTATCTCCTCAGCCGCATCCCCTATCCCCCTCAACCTAGAGCCCCGAGACGCTCTAGGTTAGACCCCTTCGGCGCTCTAGGTTAGAGCCCTCGGACGCTCTAGGTTAGAGCCCTTGGACGCTCTAAGGTAGGGAGCCAGAGGAGAGGGGGAGTAGAGGGGGGCTCGGGGAGGTGGGTAGAGACAGAGGGTGTAGGGCGTGAGGTTGGCGGAGAAATGCTACCTTTGCGATAGGCTATAAACAAGAGAATAGTAGTGTAACCTATATGG
>JBGYQR010000179.1:0-2842 GCA_041839075.1 Porphyromonas sp. | reverse complement strand
GTCAGCGCCTACCAGGCAGGCAAGCTCCCCGAGGCGCTAATCCGCCACAAGGTCATGAAGGTGCTCTACTACAAATGGCGTCTGATCATCAGTCCCAAGGATAGGCCAGCCCCAGCCAGTGAGATTGTAGAGATCATCAATACCCCCAGCGCCATCGCGTCTGCTCAACAAGCCTGGGAGGCCTCGCTCATCTACTACATGCGTACTCCCGAGACAGAGCAGCGCCTAAGGGCTGGAGCCTACAAGCGTATCGCCGTCCTCGACCTGGGTAGCAATCCCGTCTCGAGCGTCTACCGCCCCACCCGAGGCTTTGCCACGAGCACCATCACCTACCTCAGCTGGGACAAGGTCTCGGCCAACCCTCGGCAGCTCGAGGCCTTTGACCTCATCGTGATCAATGCCTTCAGCCCCAGTAGCGTCCCTCAGACCCAGCTCATCGCCCTCAGCAAGACGCGCCCCGTCCTACTGGTCTACTACACTTCGGCCTTCCGAGTGCGCAGGGCAGACTGGCACAGCCGCATGAGCCACGTCATCATCACCACCGAAGCTGCCCGAGAGGCTCAGGAGGCTGTACTCTCGCTCATCGCCCCGAGACAGCAAAACCTACCCCTGCCCCCAACGCCCAAAAGCTCTACCGACGACGACCCCACAGCCCACATGACGCCCCAGCCCTCCGTAGAGAGGGCTAGCGCGCCCACCTCTAGCCTCCCTCGGGGCTGGAGCCGGGAGCGCCTCTCCGAGATAGATAGTATCGTCCAGGCGGGGATCGAGGAGGGGGCTTTCCCTGGCGCTCAGGTCTACGTCCTACACCAAGGGCAGGAGGTCTACCACAAGGCTTTTGGGCTGATGCGCCCCAAGACCAAGGATGAGCCCGTCAGCACCTCGACGCTCTACGACGTGGCCTCCATCACCAAGGCGCTGGCCACGACACCAGCTGTGATGCTCCTAGTGGCTGATGACCAGCTGAGGCTCGACAACCCCATCTCGACCTACCTCCCCGAGCTACGAGAGAGCGCCATAGGACGCGCCTTGGTACGTCAGCTCCTATTGCATGAGGCGGGTCTACCTAGTGGGCTCAACTTCTACACCGACCTCATCGACTCGACGAGTTACGAGGGGGCGCTCATACGGGCTCGCGCTTTTGAAGGGGGCGTCCCCTTTGCCCGTGGCTACTGGGCAAACGCCAATTTTGCTTGGCGCCCCGAGTATGTCTCTCGTCAGGCTACCCCTCAGCACTCTTTGCCTTTTGCTCGCGGGCTTTACATCACCCCGAGCTTCCGCCAGGTCATGATCGACCGCATCGCCCAGGCTCCTCTAACCCAGATCGGGCAGTACCGCTACTCAGACCTGAGCTTTGTCCTACTGCAAGAGATCCTTGAGCGCGTGAGCGGTGAGCGTCTGGATCTCTTCCTCTCTCGCCGTCTCTACTCCAAGATAGGCGCCGAGGTGTACTACCGCCCCCTAGAGAGCCAGGTTGCCCTAGAGCGGATTGCGCCGGCACAGGAGGACCTTTTCCTACGCAAGCAGACCATCCGAGGCACCGTAGACGACGAGACGGCAGCCTGCCTAGGAGGCATCGGGGGCAACGCAGGGCTATTTGCCTCTGCTAGCGAGCTCGGCAAGATCGCCCAGCTCATCCTCGAGCGAGGTCGGTGGCAGGGTAGGCAGATTATCCCCCGCAAGGTCGTGGAGCAGTTCGTCTCTACCACTGGTGTCGGAGGGCGACGCGCGTTAGGCTTCGACAAGCCTACCACCAACAGCAGCACCAACAACCACGCTGCCAGGTCGGCCTCGTCTCAAACGGTCGGGCACCTGGGCTTCACTGGGGGCGCTGTCTGGATCGACCCTAAGCACGAACTGGTCTTCATCTTCCTCTCCAACCGCACCTACCCCTGCCGTCTCAACCGCAAGCTCATAGAGGGCAACTACCGCGCCAGGGTACATCAAGCCGTCTATGACGCTATGCCCAGGCAAACTTCCTAATCAATCATAGACAACTCAAAAACAACGACTTACAACACCAACCACCCAGTACCCCAAAGATTTTTTGCCATAAATGTTTGGTACTTTAATATATAACCCCTACCTTTGCACCTGTAAAGAGATCGCGGAGTGGAGCAGTGGTAGCTCGTTGGGCTCATAACCCAAAGGTCGTAGGTTCGAGTCCTGCCTCCGCAACTAAGCAGTAGAGGCTAGTCCCATCGGGGACTAGCCTCTACTCTTGTTGTGTCCATAGCGCTGTCATCAGCTGTCCTCCCCCTCGTCCCCCTCCAAGAGGCTAACGAGCAGTGGCCGAATGTCGTCGTAGTCATAGCCTCGGTAGAGCGCATAGCGTGCCAGCTGCTCCCAAGCCTTACGCCTGGGGACATCACGCGAGATGGTGCGTAACCTACGCTCTAGAAGCCTACGGAGCTGATCACTCGTCTCACACTCCTGCTCCGGCTCGCCGATCGTCTGACGCACCACATCGCTGGGAATGCCCCTCTGCCTTAGTTCGCTCTCGATACGCCTCGTACCCCAAGAGGAAAGCCTATGCTTGTCCCTGGCGTAGGCTCTGGCGTAGCGCCCCTCGTCAATAAACTGGCGCTCGACGAGAGTCTCGACGATTGTCTCTATATCCTCCCCCCGTATCCCCCACTGGTAGAGCTTGTCTCGCACCTGACGTATGCACCGCTCTGCCTTGACGCAATAGCTAGCAGCCCTCTGCAAAGCCTCCTCAGGCGTCAGTACCCTCCGCTCTCTCTCCATCATATCGCTAGATCAGCTCTAGGTGTACAAAGCGCTCTTTGCCACTCATGTCCACGACCAGCCTAGCCCCCTTTAGGCGAGGAGCCAGAATGGT
>JBGYQR010000178.1:0-5176 GCA_041839075.1 Porphyromonas sp. | reverse complement strand
GTACGCCCGCGGATGAGAGAGAAGACTTCGGACAAAAAGATTTGAATACAAGAGCCGTATAGTGCAACAGCTAGATATTGCCTATATCATCGAGCAGAAGGCAGGGCGCAGACTCCCTGGGGTCGTCGCCTCGCTCCTGGGGCGTATCATCCACCAAGATGAGATCAACGAGATACTACGCCTGTACTCCGATAGAGAGGGAGTAGACTTCCTCGTCTGCCTACACCAGCACCTGGGCGTCAGCGTCGAGTGGCTGGGAGCCGAGCGCTTGCCCGAGAGTGGGAGGGCTATCTTCGCCTGCAACCACCCCCTGGGCGCTATCGACGGCACAGGCATATCTCAGCTCCTGGGAGAGCGCTACGGCTCCGTGCGCTACCTCGTCAATGATCTGCTCTACCACCTAGAGCCCCTCAAGGGCATCTTCCTGCCAGTCAATACCTACGGCGCTCAGCGCAAAGAGCAAGCAAGCCTCATACAACAGGCCATGCAGAGCGACCTACCCATAGGTACATTCCCCGCAGGCTATTGCTCGAGGCGCTTCAACAAAGAGGTCGAGGATCGCGAGTGGCAACGTAGCTTCGTCTCGCTAGCCATCCAGTATGACCGCCCCATCGTGCCCCTGCACTTTATGGGACAAAACTCCGAGCTCTTCTACCGCCTGGATCGCCTGAGGCGCTGGACGGGGATGAAGTTTGACTTCACCACCGCCATGCTCCCTCGGGAGATGTTTCGCCAGCGAGGCAAGAGCTTTCGCGTGCTGGTGGGAGAGCCCATCGCCCCCCAGGAGCTCCACCGCCTAGGAGCTTCGCCCAAAGAGATAGCGGCGCGCATCCGTGCCCTGAGCTACGACCTCCCTCGACAATATGCCCAGGCGGGGCACAAGCTCTAGGGCGATGCCATTAGCCCCAACCGATAGACAAGTCCCCGCCCCAACAGAGGCAGCCCTGTGACGACAAAGCAATGAACGCAACTATAATGCAACCCATCATCCCTCCTGTCGATGTAGCCCTCATCAAGAGCGAGCTGACGCAAGACAAGTTTTTGCGTACGACCAACAAGGCAGGCAACGAGATATACGTCTTCCACGCCAGCGAAGCTCCGCATACGATGCAGGAGATCGGCAGGTTGCGAGAGGAGGCCTTCCGCTTCTACGGCGGAGGCACGGGCAAGGCAACCGATATAGACGAGTTTGACACCGACCTCGATGGTGGCTACGACCAGCTCATCGTATGGGATCCCAGCGAGGAGGCCATCCTGGGAGGCTACCGCTTTATCTTCGGCTCTGACGTGCGTATCTCTAGCGATGGGCGCCCCCATTTGGCTACGGGTGAGATGTTTAACTTTAGCGAGCAGTTTATGCGCGCCTACCTCCCCTACACCATCGAGCTGGGGCGTTCGTTTGTCTCCCTGCCCTATCAGTCCACACGTATGGGCTCCAAGAGCATGTTTGCCCTAGACAACCTCTGGGATGGGCTGGGAGCACTGACCGTCCTGCGCCCCGAGATGAAATACTTCTACGGCAAGGTAACGATGTATGCCGACTACAACCGCGAGGCACGTAACCTCATCCTCTATTTCCTCGACAAACATTTCCCCGACCCAGAGCGTCTGGTTACCCCCATCGAGCCTCTCCCCATCGAGGTAGACCTCGAGCAGATGAGGGAGATGTTTCCCACCGATAGCTTCAAGGCCAACTACCGCACGCTCAACAAGTACGTGCGTAGCATCGGCATCAACGTCCCCCCGCTGGTCAGCGCCTATATGTCTCTCTCGCCCAAGATGCGCGTCTTTGGCACGGCCATCAACCACGAGTTTGGAGGCGTCGAGGAGACAGGGATACTCATTGCCGTAGATCAGATACTCGAGGACAAGCGTGAGCGCCATATCCTCTCGTTTAACAGCGAGCAGGCCAGCCAGCTATGGAAGCGCATCTTGAGACAGGTAGGCTTGGTGAGGAGATAGCCTGCCGGCTCCTCGAGAGCAAAGGCTATATCATCCTCGAGCGCAACTGGCGGTACAAGCACCTCGAGGTAGATATCATCGCCCAGGCGGGAGGAGAGATTATCTTTGTAGAGGTCAAGACCCGCGGGCACGCCTCCTGGTCGCGCGCTATGCAAGCCGTCGATAGGCTCAAGCAACAGCACCTCATCACAGCGGCCAACCACTATATCCGCTACCACCGCTTGCCCCACAGCGTGCGCTACGACATCATAGGCATTGACCTCTTGCCCGACGGGAGCTATCAGACGGAACATGCCGAGCGGGCATTCTACCCCAGCCTAAGAGCACATCGCCCCAGCAAGGGCAAGGCTCGAGGGCGCCAACACTAGACCATACATAGTATGCAACGATCCTATATGCGCCTTGCTCTACTCGCCCTACTGGGCTGTGTCCTAGCTCCGCTAAGCTACGGACAGACGCCCTACGAGTCCGCCCTTGTCGAGCGAGCTCGAGAGGCGACCCACGACCGCAAAGACAAGCTGCGCGCCTTTCGCATCAAGCCCGACGTCGGAGCTCCCTACCAGGTACAGATACCCGACTCGCTGACCTATGGTACACATCGCCTCGTCGCCCCCGAGGGGCGTAGCATCGGAGTGGCCTATACGGGCAATGCCAACAGCCCCTGGCTGAGCCATATCTTCTTCGACCGGGAGCGTCGGGAGCAGGACTTCATCTTCCTGGCAGGCTTCCAGGGGATGCGGTTTAGCCCCGAGAGAGCCACCTTCTACGACACGCGTACGCCCTTTACCTATATCCACTACCGCACCAACTACGACGACACGTTTCTCGAGGAGGTCATCACCGGGACGCTATCCTTCAACCTCGGCAAGCGTCTCAACCTCGGCGCTAGCGTCGATCACGTCGGCGCCCTAGGCTACTACGAGTCGGGGCATAGCCGCAATACCAACTACCGCCTGTTTGGGAGCTACCGCTCAGACCGCTACGACCTGTGGCTCTCACTGGGCAACGACGACCTACGCCAAAACGAATCGGCTGGTATCGCCAACCTGGACTACATCCTGCATCCCGACCGCTACACCTCGGGGCGCATACGTATCACCTCGAAGGACGTCCCCGTACACCTACCGGGCAACCTCCTCTACAACCGCCTCACCTCGGGGCATGCCTTTGTCTCTCACCGCTACAAGCTCGGGCACAAGCGCACCATACAGGTCGTAGACAGCGTCGTGCGGGAGGCAAGCGGGGCGGGACTACCCCCTGGCGCTATCATGGACGAGACCAGGATAGGGCGTGGACGCCCCTCGCCCTCTAGACCGATCAAGGAGGCCGTCCTTCGAGACAGCACCATCTTCGTCCCCGTGGGAAGTATCTCACACCAGCTCAGCTACGGCAAGCACACCCGGCTGATGCGCTCGGGGGTAGCTGACGAGCGCTGGCTCACATTCTTTGGCGAACCTCAGCGCAACATCACCCGTACCACCGACGAGACGACGGGGACAGAGACCATCAGCGTACTACCCTATGACCAAGTACGCCTCGAGACCCTACGCAACACCCTATCGCTGTCGTTGGTAGAGGGCTTTCGCCCCTGGGTCAAGGCGGGGCTCAGCGCCTACCTACGTACCGAAAACAATTGGGTCTATCGCCCCGACGAAGCCGACGCCACCCGCCTTGTCCGCACCGACAAGCTTTTCTCAGCCTTTGCTGGTGCGGAGCTCTCTAGGACAACGGGGCACGGGCTAAACTTTGCCTTGCGCGGAGAGCTCGGCGTCTTGGGGCAGGACATAGGCGCCATCAAGCTAGAGGGCAACCTGGAGACGAAGGTCAGGCTCATGGGGCGCGATTTCGCCCTCAAGGCCGATGGCAACCTCTACAATATGCGCCCCTCCTATCTGGCTGCCCATCATCAGGGCACTTGGGGCGTCTGGGACAAGGACTTCAGCTTCGTACGTCGCCTCGACCTAGGGGCGCGTCTCGACCTCTCCTCGTGGGGGACGTGGGCTGAGCTACGTACGGCCAGCCTGCAAAACCACCTCTACTGGACGCGTACGGGAGAGGCCATGCAGCACAACAGCCTCGTGCAGACGACCATGCTTCGCCTCGGACATCGCTACCAAGTAGGCGCCCTAGGCTGGAGGCTCGAGGGGGCTTACCAGCTCTCGACAGACGAGGCTATCGTGCCTCTGCCTATGCTAACGGCTCATGCCGACCTTTTCCTAGACTTCTATATCGCTGGGGTGCTGAGGTCTCAGATAGGCGTAGAGGGCTATTGGCACTCGTCCTATTATGCTCCGTACTACCACCCAGCGGTGATGCAATTCGTCCAGCAGAGCGAGGCCAAGGTCGGAGGCAAAGTTCCCCTCTTGAGCGCCTACGCCAGCTTTAGGCACAAGAATACCCGCTTCTATTTCAAGATGTTCAACGTAGGCGAAGCCTTCTTCTCGACCGACCGCCAGACGATGTACAGCTACGTACACAACCCTATGGGGCTTCAGATCGGGCTGGTGGTAGACCTCAAGAATTAGCCTCGCCCTAGCCTAACCCAAGCTCTCGCTATGGCCACACGCCCCTCTGTCATTAGCCCCGCGATGCGGCGCTACATCATCTGGCTCATCCTCGCCTTGCTGGCGATGGTCATCCTCTACGACTGCGCTCGCAGAGCCCGAGAGAGGCAGGCCATAGAGGCGACCTCCGTTGCCCAGAGAGACTACGCTGAGATCCTAGACGAGGGGCGCCTGCGCCTACTGGTGGGCTACGACGCTTTTGGCGATGGGGCGCTAGACTCCGCCAGCAGAGCCGACTCGAGGGGCGAGGAGGGGGGATGGGTATTTAGGCTCTCGCGCCTCGTCGCCCCCCAGGGTATTATGCTCGAGACCTTGCTCGAGGACAATGCTCAGAGAGCCCTCGACGAACTGCGCCGGGGGGCGGTGGACATCATCGCCCTGCCTATGCTCCGCACCATGCAGGTAGACACCCTAGCCTTTCGCTGGGTCGAGGGACGTACCTCGGGGCCCCTATACCTCGTACAGCGACAAGACAGCCTAACCCTCACTAGGCAGATGGACCTCTCGGGGCGCATCATACACCTCCCCAACAAGAGCCAGCAGAGGCTATTCATCGAGCACCTCTCCCAAGAGATGGGCGAGGAAATACATATCCAGGAGCACCCGCTCTACAACACCGAGCAGCTCATCTCGATGGTGCAAGCCTCCCT
>JBGYQR010000177.1:0-8347 GCA_041839075.1 Porphyromonas sp. | reverse complement strand
CTACTAACCCTAACACCCCCCAAGGAGAATTGTTGCCCTCGCCCCCTTTGGGGGCTCCTGACAAAACTCGCCCCGCTCTCCACGAAGCCTCGCCTTGGAGGCTCCCCGTGACCCTCCTCCCCTCCAGGGGGGCTCCCGCCCCTACCGCCGACGCCCTCCCCGCCCCCCAATAGCGCTCCAACCTAGAGCCCCAAGACGCTCTAACCTAGAGCCCCAAGGCGCTCTAACCTAAAGCCCCAAAGCGCGCTAACCTAAAGCCCCAAGACGCTCCAACTTAGAGCCCCAAGACGCGCTAACCTAAAGCCCCGAGGCGATCTAACTTAGATCCCCAAGGCGCGTCTATCTACCCCGAGGGCTAGGGGCAAGCTATCGCCCTCCCCCATACCGACCTAGCCCACCGCACCAGAGGCGAGTGGGGCTAGTCTCGTCGCTAACGCCTTTGGCCTCAGAGCGGAGGTTCGCCTCACCCCAAGGCAAGGGAAACGGCGCAATGAGGCGCAAAATCTACTACCTTTGTGTAAATCGCCCGCGTGAGTGTACGGGCGACCATTAGCAAGCATA
Source organism: Porphyromonas sp. (assembly GCA_041839075.1). Taxonomy (GTDB): domain Bacteria; phylum Bacteroidota; class Bacteroidia; order Bacteroidales; family Porphyromonadaceae; genus Porphyromonas. The sequence goes on along the minus strand of JBGYQR010000177.1, from coordinate 7,786 downwards.
GCAACGAGGACAATGAGCGACAACCCAGAGCAGGACTACAACCCCACCAGCCAGCAGGCCTTTGAGCAAGATCTCTCCACCGAGGAGGTAGCCACTACCCCACCCGAGGCCTCAGATCTAGACGGCCAGGCAGATGCCCTACCCAGCGAGGTGGCAGAGTATCGCCCCAACGAGCTGAGCCATCTCTCCCGTATGTATCGAGCGTGGTTTCTCGACTACGCCTCCTACGTCATCCTCGAGAGAGCGGTGCCCCATATCGACGACGGGCTCAAGCCTGTACAGCGTCGCCTCCTGCACTGCATGCACCAAAAGAACACCAACAAGCTCATCAAGGTCAGCAACATCGTCGGAGAGGCGATGAAGTACCACCCCCATGGTGACGCCTCCATCAACGACGCCCTAGTACAGCTGGGACAAAAGGGTTATCTCATCGACACCCAGGGCAACTGGGGCAACATCTTCACCGGAGACCCCGCTGCCGCAGGGCGATACATCGAGGCCAAGCTATCCCCCTTTGCCCTAGAGGCGCTCTATGGCGATAGGATTACCGAGTGGAAGCGTACCTACGACGGCTCCCAGAACGAGCCCGTAGCTCTCCCTGCCCGCTTCCCCCTATTGCTGGCTCAGGGCGCCGAGGGTATCGCCGTAGGGCTCTCGTCCAAAATCCTCTCGCACAACTTCGTCGAGCTCTGCCAGGCTGCCATCGCTCATCTGAGGGGGGAGCCGTTCACGCTCTACCCCGACTTCCCCACCGGAGGGCTCATCGACGTCTCTAGATACAACGATGGCGAGCGAGGCGGAAGCCTCAAGAGCCGCGCCAAGATCGAGAAGATCGACAGCCGTACGCTCTCGATCACCGAGCTACCTGCGGGCAAGACCACGAGTTCGCTCATCGAGAGCATCCTCAAGGCTGTTGAGAAGGGCAAGATACGTATCAAGCGCGTCGATGACATGACGGCGGCCACGACCGACATACGCATTCAGCTGGCAGCGGGCGTCTCTTCGGACAAGGCCATAGACGCGCTGTATGCCTTCACCGAGTGCGAACTTAGTATCTCGCCCAACTGCTGTGTGATCTATGAGGACAAGCCCCTCTTTACCGGTGTGAGCGAACTGCTCCGATACAGCACCGAGCGTACCAAGCGCCTCTTTGACCAAGAGCTACGTCTGATGCTCGCCGAGCGAGAGGAGCAGTATCTCTCGGCAAGTCTAGAGCGCATCTTCATCGAGGAGCGCATGTACAAGGATACTGAGTTTGAGGAGGCCAAGAGCCAAGAGGTTGCCCTGGCGCACATCGCTCGCCGGCTCGAGCCGTTTGCTGAGCGCTTCGTCCGCCCCATCACTCAGGACGACCTCAGAGGTCTGCTAGAGATCCGTATGGCGCGCATCCTACGCTTCAATATCCCCAAGCACGAGGAGCACATGCTCCAGCTAGAGCGAGAGATCGCCAAGATCAAGGACGACATCAAGCATATCACCGCCTATACCATCCGCTGGTTTGAGCACTTGATCGATCGCTATGGCGAGGCTTACCCACGTAGGACCAAGATTATGAACTTCGGCTCCATCGAGGTTACCAAGGTCGCAGAGCTCGACAGCAAACTATACATCAACCGCACCGATGGCTTCGTCGGGACAGGGCTCAAAGACGGCGAACTGGTATGCCCCTGCTCGAGCCTCGACGATATTGTAGTCATCTTCCGCTCGGGCAAGTATCAGGTCATGCGCGTCGAGGACAAGCGGTTCATCGGCAAGGAAGAGGTCGTACACATCGCACGCTATATCAAGAGCGACGACCGCACGATATACAACGTCGTCTATCGCGACGGCGCCACAGGGGCGAGCTATATCAAGCGCTTCAACCTCCGCAGCGTCATCCGCGATAGGGTCTACGACCTCACCCGAGGGAGCGACCGCTCCAAGATCCTCTACCTCTCGGTCAATGGCAATGGCGAGGCCGAGCGTATCTCCATCAAGCTCAAGATGCACAGCCGCAAGCAGAGGCTCTTTGAGTTTGACAGAGACTTTAGCGAAATCCCCATCAAGGACAAGGGCGCAGTGGGGCTACTAGTTACCAAGGCCGACATCAATAGCATCAAGCTCCTAAGCAAAGGGCTCTCGACCCTTGGGGGGCGCGAGGTGTGGTTCGACCCCGATGTACTGCGGATCAACTACAATGGGCAGGGGCAAAGGCTGGGCGAGTTTGACGCCCAAGACCGCATCCTGGTCATCTACCACGGTGGCGACTGCTACACGACAGACTTTGGCGACAGCAACCACTTCGAGGACCGCATCCTACGCATCGAGAAGCATGACGAGCGCAAGGTATGGACGGCCGTCTATTGGGATGCCGCGCAGGGCTACCCATATATCAAACGCTTCTCCATCGAGCACGAGCAAAAGCACGAGGCCATAGTCCCCGAGGAGGAGGGAGTGGAGCTGCTACTGCTGACCGATACCTACTACGCCCGACTAGGCTTCGCCAAGGAGGCTGAGCCCGAGGAGGGGAGCATCGTGGTGCTCGACTGCTCGGAGTTTGCCCCCATCAAGAGCATTAGAGCCAGAGGCAAGCGCCTGGCCAACTACCGCCCCGCCTATCTCGTAGAGCTCCCACCCCTGCAGCCCAGCCCTCTGGAGGAGCCCGCCCAAGAGGCAGAGACGGCCAACGATATAGAAGAGCATTTGTATGAAGACCTGTTTGACGAGAGTCGCGAGTAGTCCCCTGCGCCCCCTGGCCCTAGTGGTGCTCTCGCTAACCCTATTGGGGATGTCGCAGGCTCTAGCCATAGAGTCCCCCACGGATAGCCTGGGAGTGAGCGGACGAGACCTCATAGCCCCCAACGCCGAGCAGACCCCAGGGGCGCCTATCGCTATGCCTACGCTCAAGGCCACCTACCTGGGCGCTGGGGGCGTCGTCCTAAGAGACACCTACCTCAGCCCGCTCAACTATGGGGGGTACAACTTCCACTTTAGCGCCGAGACAGCACAATACCGATATAGGGGGCAGGGGCTAGGAGGCCTGCTCCTAGGGCGGGGATATGCCAGTGGCCAGGCAGGGCTAGAGGCGTCTCGATGGCTATCGCATCGTTTGCTGAGCGTCGATTATAGCCTTACGGACAACCCCGCCGGCAATGCCAGTATCCATCGACTGCAAGGGCGGTGGGAAGCGGCTCGGCTATATCCCCTCTACCAGGGCAAGCTGGGCAAGCTCATGCTCGGCGGCGGATACACCCTGGGCGTGGGAGGGCTATACAGCACGCGCAACGGCAACAACCCCGCCACCCTCAAGCTCGACGGGGCGCTGACGCTGGCGATGAGTTACAGCCGACAATTCACCCTCTGGGGGCATCACCTACTGCTACGCCTCTCCTCTCGCACCGATCTAGTGGGCGTGCAGTGGAGCCAGCAGTATGGGGAGAATTACTACGAGCTGCACTCTGTCTCGAAGGCCTTTGCCCGTCGCTTTTACCTCACCCACCTAGGCAACCAGTTTGGTCAGCAGATCAGGTGTTCGCTAGACCTACCGCTGTTTAGACACTCGATGCTCTCGCTCAACTACCGCCTACAATATCGCTCCTGGACGCTCAACCAGATTAGCAATAGGCAGACCGATCACACCCTCTCCCTAGGGCTGGTGCGCTATCTGAGCCCAGTGAGCCGAAGCTATTCACCCCACTTGCTCCCCTTCTGATGATGAGGCGCTATTATCTACTGATACTCTCAGCTGTGATGGCCAGTGCATTATCCTCGTGCTCTACCGAGGATGAGCGCACCACCGACCCCTACCAGGTCTACAACGCCCTGTGGGAGGTGCTCGACGAGCGCTATGCTTACTTTGACCTCAAGCTACCGCCCGACTCCTCCTGGCGCGATATGTACCACAAGCATTACCTCAAGCTGAGGGCAGGGATGACGACAGACTCCCTCTTCTCTGTGCTCACAGACCTCATGGCCGAGCTCAAGGACGGGCATGTCAATCTCGCCACAGCCTTTGACTATGGGCGCTACTGGAACTGGTACGAAGACTACCCCTCCAACTACGACAGCCGTACGGCTGACCTCTATCTAGGCAAAGACTATCGCATCGCTGGCGGGCTACGCTATACGATGATCAAGCACAACGGGCATACGGCCGACAGCATCGGGTACCTGCGCTTCGGGAGCTTTGCCTCGGGGCTGAGCCAGAGCAACCTGTCGGCCTCGCTGTCACGCCTGGCTCGATGCAAGGGGCTCGTCATAGACATCCGCGACAATGGCGGAGGCAACGTCACCACGAGCGAACTCTTTGCCCGACACTTCCTAGACGAGCCCAGGCTCGTGGGATATACGCGCCACAAGACAGGCAAGGGGCACAACGACTTCTCCCCCCTAACCCCAATCACCCTCTCCCCGATAGACAACAGCGTGCGCTGGCTCCGCCCCGTCATCCTCCTGACCAACAGAGCCGTGTATAGTGCCGCCAACGACTTCGTGATGAGGATGAAGGACAATCCCTTCGTCATCGTCATGGGAGACCGCACGGGAGGAGGTGGCGGGTTGCCCATGACCAGCGAATTGCCCAACGGCTGGCTGATACGCTTCTCTTCGACCCAGACCCTCGATGCTCAAAAGCAGCACGTCGAGCATGGCATCGACCCTCACTACCAGGTGGAGCTACTAGAGGCGGACCTAGGCGCAGGGCGCGACACGATGATAGAGGCCGCCATCGCCATGATCAAGGATAGGCTCCAGCAGTACAAAGAGACTAAGCATTGGAAGAAATAACGTCTGCCCACCACACCCCTAGCCCCTATCGAGCCACCCTCGAGGAGTGGCGCAAGCAGGGGATGCTCAGAGAGCTCCGCCATATCGAGCACGACGGCGCCTACGTCGTCGAGGACGGTAGACGTATGCTCAACCTCTCGGGCAATGACTATCTCGGCATAGCCTCTAGAGGCGACCTCGACGAGGCTATGGCAAGGTGGGCTCAGCGCTATGGCTACGCTGGGAGCACCTCCTCTCGCCTGCTGACGGGCGGTGGGCAGGTGTACGACGAGCTCGAGAGGGCCATCGCTCAGTCCTTCTCACGCGAAGCAGCCCTGCTGTTTGGGAGCGGTTATCACATGAACCTCGGCATCCTCCCAGCCCTGGCGGACGCCGAGACCATCATCCTAGCCGACAAGCTCGTACACGCCAGCATCATCGATGGTATCCGCCTCTCGGGAATGCCCTGGGAGCGATTTAGGCACGGAGATATGGAGCACCTAGAGAAGCTGATCATCAAGCACCGAGCGGAGTATAGCCGTCTGATCGTCGTCGTCGAGAGCCTGTACAGCATGGATGGCGACAGAGCCGACCTGGTCAGGCTCGTAGAGCTACGCAGGCAGTACCCCGGGGTGATGCTCTATGTCGATGAAGCCCACGCCATAGGCGTCTGTGGCGACAGAGGTCTAGGCATCGCCGAGGAGACCAATACCATCCAGGAGATTGACCTCCTGCTGGGCACGTTTGGCAAGGCGCTTGCCTCAATGGGAGGATACCTAGTTTGTAGCCAGGAGATCAAGCAATACCTGGTCAATCGCTGTCGCTCGCTCATCTTCTCCACTGCCCTACCCCCTCTCACGGTCGCCACTACCCTAGAGGCCTGGCGTCGTCTGCCTCAGTACACCCAGGAGCGCCTACGGCTAGCTCAGTCTAGCGATCGCCTGCGCCATCAGCTCAGCCTATGGGGCATCACCTCGCCCAGCACAAGCCACATCGTGCCGATCGTCCTAGGCGAGGCCGAGGAGGCCGTACGCGTCAGCCAGCAGCTCCAGCGCCTAGGCTACTACGCCCTGCCCATCAGGCCGCCCACGGTGCCCCCAGGGCGCTGTCGTCTGCGCCTCAGCTTGACGGCTGACCTCGATGTAGAGCCACTGATCACTGCCCTCGGGGAAGTGCTCTCTCGCTAATCATCTCCACGACTATCGACAATGCAATACAAGATATATCCATCGCCCCAGGGGAAGGGGGAGCACCTCATCCTCTTCTTCAACGGCTGGGCTATGACGCCCGAGAGCGTCGAGCATCTGACGTGCCCCGAGGGATGCGACCTACTCGTCCTGTGGGACTACCGCGACCTCTCGCTCCCTCCAGACCTAGACCTCTCGCCCTATACCCGTATAGACCTGGTGGCCTGGTCGATGGGCGTATGGGCTGCCGACCATGTCCTGGGCGACCTCGAGCTTCCTATCCGCCATGCTGTGGCCGTCTGTGGTACGGGCTATCCGATGGATGACCTATTGGGCATACCCGAAGATATATTTCGCGCTACCCTGGAGGGGATTACCGAAGACAACCGGCTACGCTTCAACCGCCGTATGTGTGGTGGCAAGACCCTCCGACATCTCTTCGATGCCCTGGCTCAGCGGTCTACCCAGGAGATCTATGACGAGCTCGAGAGCGTCCTACTGCGCGAGAGCAAAGGAGACCAGCGCCCTCTGCCTAAGGCCAAGACAGCTCCCTGGAGGCGCGCCATCATCGGGCAAGGCGACCGCATAGTCCCTCCCGCCAACCAGCAGCGCTATTGGGCAGGGCAAGGCGTCTTGACAGAGCTGACGGACGATGCCCATTATGCTTTTGTACGAATGACCTCTTGGGACGAGCTGTGGACATAAGCAAACCAGGACACAACAGCCAGATAGACAAAGGGCGAGTAGGCAAGCGCTTCGGAGCTTCGGCCTCGTCCTACGACCGCTATGCCCTGGCACAGCAACATATCTATCGCCGGATGCTCGAATGGCTAGCCCCCTACCAAGGGCACACTTGGCAGAGTGTGCTGGAGATAGGCTGTGGCACATGCGGGCTAAGTAAGCACATCGACGCCCACCACCAGGTAGAGCACTGGACGCTCAACGACCTGGACGACAAGATGTGCCTCGAGGGGGCTTTTGCCCCTCGCCTAGCTCCCGCCCCTCGGTACCTCATAGGCGATGCCGAGGCTATTGAGCTCGGGACGGGGTACGACCTTATTGTCTCGGCCTCTGCCATCCAGTGGATGCACGCCCCGGGAGTATTCGTACAGAGGCTGTATCAGCGACTGCGCCCTGGGGGGGTGCTACTACTGAGCACCTTTGGCCCCAGCAACCTAAGCGAGATACGCCAGCTGACAGGGCAGGGGCTCGACTATACCCCATCCATGCAGGTGGCACATTGGCTCGATGCTCTAGCGCCCTCGGTACGCGTCGAGGAGGAGCTCTACCCCCTCTCCTTTGCCTCGCCACGAGAGGTCTTGCTGCACCTCAAGCGAACGGGCGTGACAGCTACCACTACGGCCTCCGACGGCTTTTGGACGGCGAGCAAGCTACGAGCCTTTGAGGAGGCCTACCAGCGCCTCTTCGCCTCTCCCACAGGGGGGGTGTCGCTGAGCTACCACCCTATCTACCTCATGGCCGAGCGTCCACGAGAGTAGCCCCCTATCCGCGTCCTTCCTACTCCCCTAGAGCGAGAGCATCATCTGCACTATATACAACTAGAGGCACCTCGGGCTCTTCTCTGCGTGCAGAGAAGAGCCCGAGGTGCCTCTAAGACTTGGCACTCACCCACTAGGGCGTACGCCCAGGGAGCACCAAGTGTACCTATCTAAATAGCCCTACTGGTGAGAGCTGGTACGGTTGAGGAAGATATGTCCTATATAGCCCAAGACCACAAGAACGAGCCCCGTGCCGAGCAGAGTGTTGCTATCGTAGGAGGGATTGAATCCTGAGTAAATGAGGATGAGCGCGCCGATGAGTAGCACCAATACGCCTAAGTACTTCTTCATAATGAT
>JBGYQR010000176.1:0-5805 GCA_041839075.1 Porphyromonas sp. | reverse complement strand
CTCCTTGGGTTCACCCACCATTCCTGTTTCTGCAGGAGTCGGGATTACGTTTGTACTGACTTCCTTTGGGGCACTAGAGTTCTTGCCCATAAAGTAATAAGCCGTGAGGCCCAGCCCAAGCAATACGACGAGGGCTACTCCAGGTAGCATCAGCTTATGCCTCGAGAGAATACCCAAGTGGGTTACGATGTCAATAGGTTCAGGAGTTGCCGCAGTGCTAGATGGAGGCGTAGACATAGCGATAGAAGGCTTTGCTCTTATGTACTCACTTAGCTCTCCCTCCAGCTTATTGTACTCTCTAACAAGCTCTACAAGCTCGGGCTGAAACCTCTGATACCTCTCCAAGATATAGAGGTCTTGCTTTATCTCCTCCTGCTCATGACGTACCCGCTCTATAGGCATCGCTCCCTTAAGCATCTGGATAATGAAGTCCTTGTAACGACTCACCCCCTTGCTCCGCTCCTCGATCCACTCAGGAGAAAGCAAATCCTGTATTTGCTTCTGCCCCTCTTTAGACACAGCAGGCTCAAAGCTAGAGCTTAGGCGTAGCTGTGTGTAACCTTCAGCAAAAGCTCGCTCAAGCAAAGCTCTATCAGCATCAAGGGGTAGAGGGAGGAGCCTGCCCACCTTAGCCTTATCAGAGGGATAAGCCCAAGTCTCGACACTCGTAGCAAAAGAGCGCTCCACATTAGCGATGAGATTACGCTCAATCTTGGCGCAAAGAGCCTCCTCGTCAGCAAACTTACTGATGCGGTAACACCCTGCGGCATTAGGCATAGGCCTAATCAGTTTATCGTCGCCTAGGACTAATTGCTCATAAATAAGAGTAAAGAGCTCTCTCAACTTATGCACATCCTTGAGATAATCCCCAGCAGTGAAAACGAGAGACAAGCCAAAGAAAGCGCCCTCCCGTCCCTTACTAGAGACCAAACCATATCTCAAGTAAGAATAGATGCATTCCCCATTACCTCGGCGATCAATAAGTAAATCCTCACCTGTGCGTTGGGTATTATAGAAACGTTGGTAGTACTCAATCTCCCGTGCTGTCCCCGAAAGCAAATTGAAGCCATCGGGGACGCCATATATATAGGCTCTTATCGGATTCATCAGCTAAGACTTAGATGTTACGCTTAATAGCCTCCCACAAGCGCGCTGGATAATGATCAGGACCGGCATTATATACCTGCCTACCGGAGCTAGTAGGTGTAAAGGCTCCAGCAGAGAAAGGCACGAAGTCAAAGGCGTAAGGGCTAAAGAACCTCGTGATTGGATTGCGATTGACATACGGGTCAAAGATATGCGGGTACTGAAACTGAATATTCTGGAAGATCTGTCTCTCATCCGGTCTACCATCAGAACGGAAGTGAGAAGATTTATCTACCTTATGACAGGTAAAGACTACCCTATCTCGAGTATTGATGAGACGTTGCATGCTGCGTATTTTACGTGCATACAGATCTCTCACTCCTTGGGACCCTCCCCAATTCTCCTCGATGATAAAAATCCAGCTACGACGATTGGGGATGCTACAAATCTTCTGTATATAGCTTGGGAAAGGTCTATCGGGTATATCAGCATCGAAGTAATGTTCCCCAGGAGCCTCAAGTATCTGACAAAGCGTACGACCATTAGGATCAATCACCTTCACAAGCATAAAACTAATCACGTCATTACCCGAGGCGGCATAGTCCGAGTGTATCAACTGAGGGAAGTCTCTACACATACGCTGATAGTGCGTGTCTCTATCAGGGCGGAAGATGGGATCAGGGACAACACTATAGCCTTGCCCACTAAGATACTTTGCCAGGCGAATAAGCGTCATCGTCTTCCCAGAGGTACGAGCTCCGAAGAGGACAACGACAGGCGTCTTGGTATCGCTAATCGTTACAATAATCTCATTGGGGTCTAGTATCTCTTGCTCGGATAGCCCCAACAGCTGATCATCAATATCCATAGTAGGGCTAGCTGAAGCGCTCTGCACATGCGAACTAGTAGATTCGGCTACTACAGGCTGATCGTCAATAATAAATTCGCTCATAATTGTCTATTGTTTTGGGGGTAAGTCTATATATACTTAGTCTTCTCTCTTGAACGCCAAGTCAAAGAACATAAAGGCAGCAATGTCTACCAAAACAGAGATAATAATCCAGAACACGAAGCGCCCCGCAGGTATCAGCCCATTAAAGAAGTCTACCCACACATCCCATACACTGAGCATACGTGTCGTGCGTGATACATTGTGCGTAGTGTAGAGGCTCTTGTCATCTTCCTTAAAGTCAATCTTCTCGGAATACTGCTTGACCAATGCATAGGACTCTGTCAGTACCAGCCCTGCTTGGCGTAGCACCTCGTTGTCTACCTCTGTACCCATGTTGTGCAGGGCATGCTGTACCGCGTTTACATTCTTGATACAAACCTTGACGCGCTGCTTCGTCGCTCTATCATCCAAGCCCACATACTTCTGCACAAAGCGCGTATAGTTGCTTTCAAGCAAAGCGTCTACTGAGATGCGATAATTTTCGATTACCTCATTCCATCCCTTCAAGGTATTGCTCCTAGGGTTTACACGCCCTATCTTGCTCCCGAGCTTAACGTCTAGCTCCTTAAGGATAGCCTCACAGTGGTCAGAGATACCTGGCCGAGAGGGGTTGTTGGCTTCGCTCTGTAGGCGAGCAAATGTTGCCCATACATCTCGCTTGTAGTCATCCCACTCTTGCTCCACCTTCCGCTTAGCAAGCTCATTGTTGTCCAACGCCTTGAGATAACCCAAGGTGGTCTCAAGATCTTTGAGCGCTACATCCTTGATGGTCTCTTTGTAGTAAAAAGTATGCGTATTGGTCGGCATACTACAGATGAGCCAAAAGACGAGCAAGAGGAAGAGTCCTCCAACGAATTGGAGCCCTGGGTTGGCTGTGTAAACATGCTTGTTGAGGCTATCGACAATAAGCTTGCTACCATAAGAGGCGATAAAGAAAAATCCAACCGTCAGTATCCACACAAAAGCCATGGGGATATCGGGCAACAAGAGATGCAAGGACTCAACAGTTGCCCAACACGAGATGGCAGCAAAAGCCACAAAGGCCAATGCATAAAGCAACTTCAACGTACCGCTTTGCTTCATAACTTAACTAGTCATTATATTGAAAAAATTTATGCAACGACGATATACAAGATTAGGCATCACACCTCTTCCGAGAGGTGTGATGCCTAATGAGTAATGTGTATAGGAATATTTATTACGTTGATGCGCTAGCATCAACGCCCCTAGGGGCGTTGTGGGCAAGTCTCAGAGGCATAACGCTTCAATTGTGAGTTTGTTGGACTTCGGAGCAAAGGTAAGCATATCTACACAAACAAACAACACTCCCCTGTATTTTTCAGCAGTAGGAGCAACATGGACTGACTACTGGGCAATGCTCTCTCTTCTCCCTCCTTCACAACAACGACAAAAACACAAAAGACCAGCGAGGTAGAGACGCGTAACGTCTCTACCTCGCGGCTCAATAGGCTCTAGTCGGGGCTATGCCCGCAGGCTAAGCCTTGGGGGTATCGTAGCCCCACTTGACGTAGACGGCACCCCAAGTGAAGCCCGCACCAAAGCTAGTGAGGATGAGCTTGTCGCCCTTCTTGAGGTCGGCCTCACGCTCCCAAAGGAGGATAGGAATGGTGGCAGAGCTGGTATTGCCACAGCGCTCGATATTGACCATCACGCGATCCATCGGCGCCTCCATCTCGCGAGCTACGGCATCGATGATACGCAGGTTTGCCTGGTGGGGGATGATCCAGTTGATGTCGCTATACTGCAGGTGGCTACGCTCCATCACCGCACGGCAACTAGAGGCCATAGCACGCACAGCATGCTTGAAGACGGCCGCGCCCTCCTGGTACACATAGTGCTCACGACGCTCCACCGTCTGACAAGAGGCGGGGCTAGCCGAACCGCCCGACTTCATAATCAGATGAGGCTTGCCCTGACCATCGGTACGGAAGTGAGCATCCATGACACCGAGGTCTTCGGTCGTAGGCTCGAGCAGGACGCAAGCTGCCCCGTCACCGAAGAGAGGTGCGGTAGCCCTATCGGTGTAATCGACCGCTGCGGACATCTTCTCGGTGGCCACCACTAGGATACGCTGATAGCGCCCTGAGCGGATATAGTTGGCGCCAGCCTCGAGGGCATAGAGGAAACCTGGGCAAGCCGAGGTAATATCAAACGTAAAGGCATTGACGCACCCCGTCTCGTGCGCCACAATAGACGAAGTCGTGGGAAAATGGTAGTCGTGGGTATTGGAGGCGAGGATGACGCCCTCGATCGTCTCGGGATCGATCGCCTTGCGCTCAAGGAGGTCCTTGACGGCCTGGATAGCCAAGAAGCTGGCCCCCTTGGTGGGGTCTTTGAGGATGCGACGCTCCTTGATACCAACGCGGGTCATAATCCACTCGTCGTTGGTATCGACCATCTTCTCGAGGTCTGCGTTGGTGAGCTTATCCTCTGGGAGATAACCACCTACGGCAGTTATCATTGCATTGATTGCACTCATATCGTTATTATGTGGTTTGAGGGGGAAGTTGTTGAGTTGTGATGCCTTAGCGATGGCTATATGGACAAAGTCCCAAGGCGTATGCCCTGGGACTTTGCTCATGTTAGTCGTGAGACTAGCCGATAGGCAACTCGCCCAGCGAGCGGGAGAGGCTTAGAGGGCTACCTCCTTCTCGATAGCTAGCTTGCCACGGTAGTAACCACAGGTACCACATACAGTGTGGTAGATGTGCCACTCTCCGCAGTTGGGACACTTAGCTAGGGTTGGAGCTACTGCCTTGTCGTGTGTACGACGCTTGGCTGTTCTCGTCTTGGACTGTCTTCTTTTGGGATGTGCCATACTTAATCTATTTTTTAATTATCAATTCTTTCTAAGTTTCTCCAGCGCCTCCAGCCATTGCTGATTGGTATTGCTCTCGCCTTGGGGCGTGAGCTCAGCCTCCTCTTGGGGGAGCTCCTCGGTGATGAGCCTATCGTAGATCTGCATCATCGAGCTATTGCACTCACCCTCCTCATGGTTGCGTTGCAGGGGAAGGGAGAGTGCTATCTCCTCATAGAGCATCCAACGTAGGTCTAGTACGCCATCACGCTCGGGGATGATTAGGATTTCGTCGTCGTCATCGCAGTACTCTGCGCCATACTTAACGACCAGGTCGCGCTCGGTCTCAACATCCACCTCCACATCATCGAGGCAGCGATCACACGCCACGACGACATAACCCTCGAGGGCTATATGGAGCTTGAATATGTCGGCACGCTTGATACAGGTAACCTCTACTGAGACATCTCCCGCAGTAATCTCTGCGCCTATCTCGGCAAAGTAATCATCGTCTAGGTCGTATGAGAAAGCGTGCTCGCCGTCCCTGAGAGACCTCAGATTGATCTTATATAAACCTGCCTGTACCACTACCAATATCCGTAAAACTCCGCAAAGTTAGCAACAAAAGCCCACTTACACAAGACGACCCTAAGGATTTGTAGCACATCGACCAGGTTTGAGATACAGAGACGGCACTCCTGGAGCGGGATGGCGGGGGTAAGCCTAGAGGACAAATCCCCCTCTCCCCCACCCTGCTGGAGGGCTCTAGACAGAACCTCTCAAGGGCTCTAACCTAGAGCGCTCAAGGGCTCTAACCTAGAGCGTCTGGGGGCTCTAACCTAGAGCGCTCAAGGGGTCTAACCCGACCCACGAGTGGGTCCCTCAACCGATGCACGAGTGAGTCCCTAGACCGACCCACGAGTGAGTCCCTAGACCGATGCACGAGTGG
>JBGYQR010000175.1:0-7087 GCA_041839075.1 Porphyromonas sp. | reverse complement strand
GGGGCGAGAGATATTGCCCGAGAGGTTGAGGATGCAGAGGACAGGTATGTTGGTGCGCCCAGCCATGTTGGATATATCCTCATCCAGGTCAGCGATATTGGCCGTGAGGCTGTATGCGGCCGAGAGGTTGATGCTGGCCATCGTAGGATCTCCTCGGAAGGTTACCTGCCCGCCCTCACGTAGGGAGAACCGCTTCTGAGCGAGCTGCTCTAGACGAAAAGCAAACTGCCCATCCAGCACCGAGAGTGTGCCATAGACCTCTGCATCTCCTTGGCTTGGGGCATTGATGTTGAGGATGCCTTCGCCTCGTCCTTTGAGCTCGCTCGACATATCGGCGGCGAGCTTGATGCCGAGCTTGGCCTCTGGGGTAACAGCTAGTTGTAGCACCAGGTCAATGGCTCCGTCCGTGTAGGGCTGAGCCTCCTGGGGCACTACCTCTGAGCCAGCCACTACGAGGCTGTCGGGTCTAAGGCGTGTGAAATGCAAGAGCTGCTTGTCAAGCCCAGCAGAGGCCGGCAGGAAGTCGAGCGTTAGGTCTGTGCCAGCCTCGCTACGTAGGTCTACCTTGATCTGCGTGCGGTCGCCTATGGTGCGCATCTCGGCGGAGCCACTAGCGTAGGCCGTGCCATACACGGGCATATCTCGGGGAGAGGTGGTTTGCAAGACCTTGAGGCGCTCGATGTTGTCGCCTCGGAGGTTAATCTCAAAGTGGTCAAAATACCTATGGGTGATATATCCATTGAGGTATCCTGTGTTGCCCTCTGTGTCTCGTATCTGCATCTGGTCAAAGTTGATACGCTCATCACTGAGGGTTAGGCGGTGGTCAAAGCGATAGGTCGTACCCAGCACTCCGATGGAGGCTTGTCCAGCGGCTATATCGGCTGAACCAGAGATAGTAACCCCGTGCTCAAAGAGACCGTGTAGGCGCATCTGCCCCGAGGCACGGCCACTGAGGTTGGAGAAGATATTGTCCATAAAGCCTCCCACAAACGAGACGTCCAGGTCTGTGGCGTCGAAGTCCAGGTCTAGGCCAGCACCATTGGCGGGCTTGATCCAGCCCACGACCTGGCTCTTGCCTCCGTGGGGTTGGTAGACATCTCCCGATAGGCGAATATGCAGGTCGTCGCTATCGAACCATACGCCTGTCTCCAGTCGCCCCACATCACGTCCTGCGACCTTGAGCTGAGGGCTCGATACCTGGGCTTGAGCTGTTAGCTTACTGCCCATCAGCTGAGCGCGTATATGTCCAGATAGATCCGTCTCGAGCAGGTCAAAGTCTACGCCCACAGCCTCTAGGATATAGCGGAGGTTGATCTGCCTAATGTCGATGCCCATCTCCCCCAAGCCCATACGTCCGAGCTCTCCCTCGGCTCTAATGCTCCGCTCTGGAGCCGTGAGGCTCAGCCCCTGTATGCGTATGAGGTCTTGGGCCAGCAGGATAGTCGCTGGGGCAATGTCCCAGCTGGTCGTGTGCACCTTGAGCCTAGAGGGAGCTACCTCTATCTCGGCGGTGAGATCCGACAGCGTACGGATCTTGGGCTTGAAGCTCCCGAGCCTTCCCCTAAGGGCTAGGTGCCCATTGTCCGCCCCTGTCTCGTCTTGCCCGAGGTCAAACCATGCCTCTAGGAGGTCGTCCTCTTGACGTAGTCGGAGGTTTGCCCCCAGCCATTCTCCCCCACCATTGATATGGACGTTGCCCCGTAGGCTGAGGCTGTCTCCCTCGAGACCAATACCGAGGGCGTCTATACGATGCCCCAAGAGGACGGCCTTATCTCCCTCGAGGCTGAGGCTCAGGGAGCCACCCTCTTCGCGGTAGGTCGATGATAGTTTGAGCCCAGCTACCTCCTCTAGGGGGAGCCCCACTAGGCTGAGCAGAGCCCTGGGGATGGAGTCTATCTGTGCCGTCAGCTGAGCCTCGGTATGAGGTGGTGAGGCTATGGAGGTGGGGGAGGCAAGAGGCCTGAGGATGGGGACGCGTCCGAGGAGCGTTTGAGAGACCTGATGGAGGAGTGCTCCGAGCTGGTAGCGCCCTTGTAGCTCTGCGTGCATCCAAGGCGTAGAGAGCTCTAGGCGTCGCAAGGGCTCCTGCTGAGCGAGCGAAAGGCGTAGCCCCTCGAGGCTGAGCTCTCCCGTCTGTCCCCTCGTGTTGAGGCTCGAGATGACGAGCTCGCCATTGGCATGCTCTAGGTCTAGGGCATCCAGCCTCAGAGAGAGCTGTATCGATAGGTGGGAGAACTGTCCGTTGGTGTGTGAGGCTAGCAGAGCCTCTGCCTTATGGACGTCGAGGGCGACCTGGCGTACCTGCTTGTTGATCAGGTCAAAGCTCGCCGTTATATCAGCCGTAGCCTTGGGGTCAGCGGAGAGGACGCTGAGGGTATAGTGCCCCCTAGGCGTGCTCTCTAGCGTGGCGCTGAGCTGGTCGTAGGTCTCTGCCCCGAGGGTGAACTGGTCGATGCTTAGCTGGGTCGTACCCCATGGCAACTCAGCCTCGGGGGAGAGGTTGAGCTTAGCCTCTATCTGACCCCTCATAGAGCTAGGACGAGCCAAGAGGGGCTGGAGGTCGAGCCCCTCTGTCCAGAGGCGTCCGTCGATAGTCGCACTCTGCCCTTGATGCCCTAGCTGGGCTGTGGCATGGAGAAGTAGCGTGCCGAGCTGGGTCTCTATCGTGCCCGAGGAGGAGAAGCTCTCTTGAGGCGTCCACCTCCAGCGCCCCGTATGGCGCACGTCGCCTAGATTGCGTAGGATGTTCGCCACGGGGGGCGATAGGGTGATGATCTCGGGGAGCTGTCCTACAAGGCTTGCCGAGGCCGATAGCTCTACCTCGTCGAGCGTGTAGTGGGTGCTACGCCCCTGGGTGTCTAGGCCGATGGTGCCGCTGGCCTCTAGTCTTAGGAGGTCCTCTAGGGTGAGGGTCAGCCCTTGAGCCGACAGCTCTGTCTCGGAGAGCTCGAGCTCACTATGCCAGAGCTCTAGCCTCCTGTCCGAGAGAGCTTTGAGCTCTGGAAGGATGGGTACAAGGTCGCTGATGGCTAGCGATAGCTCCCCGAGCTGGAGGTCTTGTAGGAGCCCCAGCCCCTGACGACCTAGGTCTAGGCGCAATAGGGGGAGCGAGAGGTTGCTCTCGGGCAGGGAGGCTTCGAGAGAGGAGATCTCTAGGGTGTCTCCACGGAGCGAGATACTCGCCTCGAGGTCTGTGAGCCTAAAGCCACTCTTGGAGCGAAAGCTCAGTTCGTCTATCAGCCCCGATAGATGAGGAGAGGTGGCAAACCGACTGACCTGGAGGTCTAGGTCAGAGACCTCGATAGGCGTGCTCCCGTATCGCTGATAGGAGAGGTGCGCCTTGCGGAGTAGGAAGATGTTGATGTCGAGCCTAAGGGGGGAGGTGTTGGGCGTCTCGTCGGGACGGCTTAGGTGGTCGATGATATGCTGGGCGTTGAGCCTACCGGTGCTGTCCTCGACGAGGCGTAGCTCTAGGCCAAAGAGCCTCACGGAGGTCAGCGTGATCCCCTCGCCGCTGATGAGGTGCCAGAGGTCTATCCCTCCCTCGAGTGTTTGGGTAGAGAGTAGGGGAAGACCCTGCTCGTCATTGATGCTGACGTCTGTTGCGTGGATGCTGTGCCAGCCCTCGAGACTTACTCGGCCGATGCTAACGGGGGCGCCTAGCTGGCTCGAGAGGGCAGCGCTAAGCTCACGCCCCGCCCAGCGCTGAGCCGATGGGATTTGTAGCACGAGGGCGGGGGCAAAGTACAGCAATATACCTATGACAGCCACTATGGTCAGCACCTTGGTACTGCCCACTACACGTCTGTCAAACTGCCACTTAGCCATCTGCTATGCCTGTTCCTCTCTCGGGGGTGTTTGTAAGGTTGCTGGAGGGATCATCCGTCGCCCTCAGGCTGGCTAGCGCTTCATCGCGCGAGCCATCTCTCGCTTGTCGTCTCGATCCTTGAGGGAGGCTCGCTTGTCGTAGAGCTTCTTACCTCGGGCGGCAGCGATGGCTACCTTGGCCAGGCCTCGCTCGTTGATGAAGATCTTGGTCGGGATGATGGTTACCCCGGGCGTTTGTACCAGGGCTTCGAGACGGCGCAACTCTTTGCGACTGAGCAGGAGCTTGCGCTCGCGTCGGGCGACGTGGTTGTTAAACGACCCATATTGATAGATCGATATATCGGCATTCCTGAGCCATAGCTCGCCTCGGTGGAAGTAGCAGAAGCTATCCACCAGGCTGGCTTTGCCCGCCCTGAGCGACTTGATCTCTGTACCCACGAGCACGATACCTGCGGTGTAGGACTCGATGAGCTCGTAGTCGAAGGTCGCCCGTCTGTTTTTGATGACGACGGACCTCAGGGGCTTATCTTTCTTTGCTTTAGCACTCATTGTAATATCATAACGAATAGAGGAGCCTTCGTATTACTGAGGGGCCTTGCGCCAGAGGGCAAGCGCCAGCAGGACGAAGACGAAGTTGGGCAACCAGGCAGCGAGCCACGGCGCCATCCCTCCGCTGATGGCGAAGGTAGAGGTCACGGTCGAGAAGAGGATGTATCCGAAGCTCATCCCTAGGCCTATGGCGATGTTGAGTCCCATACCGTTCTTGACCTTCTTGGCCGAGAGCACCGCGCCGATAAAGGTCAAGATGAAGGCTGAGAATACAGCCGCATACCGCTTGTGTAGCTCTATGGCAAAGAGCTTGGCGTTTCCTACCCCTCGTTCTGCCTGCTTGCTGATCTGCGCTCTAAGCTGTGGCGAGGTGAGCATCTCGGCATCTCGCTCTCCGACCAAAAAGTCCGACGGGGCGATGGGGATGATGGTGTCTAGCATCTCGCCTGTCTTGACCTTCTCCTCGTAGTCGCCCATCTCTCGCTCGCGGTAGTTGTAGAGCCTCCATCGGTAGAGGGTGTCGTACTCGGCGCGGTCTGCGGTTAGACGGGAGCGTAGGTCTCGACCCTCAAACCGCTCCAGGGCTACCTCTTGCCCCGTCTTGTTGTAGGCGCTGTATGCTCGGAGGAAAAAGAATACCTGTGGCTTGACCTCCATATGTATCCCCTCGGCGTACTCAACACGTTTGTTGCGCACGTAGGTATTCTCAAAGTCAAGGCGTTGCTTGTTGCCTGGGGGGATGATATAGTTGTTGAGCACGAAGGTGATAGCACTGATCACCAGGGCGCTGATGAAGTAGGGGCGCAGTAGCCTCTTGAAGCTCATCCCGCTGGCCAGCATGGCGATGATCTCGCTATTCTCTGCCATCCGACTGGTAAAGAAGATGACTGAGATGAAGACGAAAAGCGGGCTAAACATATTGGCATAGTACGGCACGAAATTGATGTAGTAGTGGAATACAATTTCGTACAGCGTTACCTCGGGCTTGAGGAAGCTATCAATCTTCTCATTGATATCAAATACGATTGATACCGATATGATGAGTAGGATGGAGAAGAAGTACGTCCCCAGGAAGGTGCGTATGATGTACCAGTCTACACGCCCCAGGTAGGGGACACCCGATTTGGAACGATTGAGCCTGTCAAGCAGCTGCTTCATCGTCTGTATTATCGTCATCTGCACGCCTTATAGTCTATGGTCCATCTGACGTATCATCGCCCTATGCCAGGTGTCGTAGTCGCCAGCGAGGATATGCTCGCGAGCCTCACCGACTAGACGGAGGTAAAACGCCAGGTTGTGTATCGAGGCGATCTGCAGGCCTAGTATCTCGTCGGCCTTGATCAGGTGGTGGAGGTAGGCCAGCGTGTACTGGCTATCGACAAACGAATACCCCTCCGTGTCGATGGGCTCAAAGACCCGCGCCCACTTGGCATTGCGGATGTTGATCGTACCTCGGCTGGTAAAGAGCTGTCCGTTGCGCCCATTGCGTGTGGGCATGATGCAGTCAAACATATCCACGCCTCGGGCGATGTTTTCTAGCAGGTTGATGGGTGTACCCACGCCCATGAGGTAGCGGGGCTTGTCCTGAGGGAGGATGCTGTTGCAAAGCTCTACCATCTCATACATTTGCTCGGTAGGCTCTCCGACGGCCAGCCCTCCGATAGCATTGCCCTCGGCCTCTAGGCGGGCAACGTTTTCGGCAGCACGGCGCCTTAGCTCGGGGTACACACAGCCCTGCACGATCGGGAAGAGGCTCTGATGATACCCATAGAGAGGCTCAGTCTCTTGGATGCGTCGGTGGCAACGCTCGAGCCAGCGCTCGGTCAGAGCCAGAGACCTCTGGGCATAGCGGTAGTCGGCATCCCCAGGGCAACATTCGTCGAAGGCCATGATGATGTCGGCTCCGATGATGCGCTCGATGTCCATCACCCTCTCGGGGGTGAATAGGTGCTTGGAGCCATCGATATGCGAGCGGAAGGTTACCCCCTGCTCGGTAATCTTGCGGCTATCTGATAGGCTGAAGACTTGGTACCCACCGCTATCGGTCAGGATGGGGCGCTCCCAGCTGTTGAAGCGGTGCAGGCCTCCCGCCTCTCTGAGGGTGTCGAGCCCTGGGCGTAGGTATAGGTGATAGGTATTGCCTAGGATAATCTGAGCCTTGATGTCGTCGCGTAGCTCGGTCATGTGCACGGCCTTGACGCTCCCCACCGTGCCTACGGGCATGAAGATAGGGGTCTGCACGGTGCCGTGGTCTGTGGTGAACGAGCCAGCGCGCGCGGCCGTCTTGGGACAAGTTTTCTCTAGGTGAAATTGGAGCATACTCGTTGATTATTTCGGACAAAGTTACGCATTTCGCGCCTTTGTCCCCTAGCCCCGAGAGGTCGCGCCTCTAGGGGGGCGGGCTGGAGGTGTCTAGCCGGGAGGCGTCGGTCTCTATCGCACCAGGAGGCACCTCTGTCTCAGCCTCCTCTCGCCTCTCTTGGTGGTGGGGCATCTTAGCCCTCCGAAACGCTCTAAGTTGGAGCCCCTCGACGCTCTAGGTTAGAGCCCTTAGGCGCTTTAGGTTAGAGCCCTTGGACGCTCTAGGTTAGAGCCCTTAGGCGCTTTAGGTTAGAGCCCTTGGACGCTCTAGGTTGGTTTTTGTAAATGTCTTTAACATAGATGGTTGCGAAAGTCCTGTCTAAGCCCCATTCGGAGGGCTGAGGAAAGG
>JBGYQR010000174.1:0-7102 GCA_041839075.1 Porphyromonas sp. | reverse complement strand
TCTCCAATATGGATGGTGAGCGTACTCTGCTCTCCTACGATGAGGGGGACAACGGCATGGAGATAGGTTCGTCGTGGGCTGGGAAGTTTAAGGAGGGGACACCCCTAAAGGAGGGCTACTACCTGCTGGTGAGTGGCTCCCGGATGGCTAGTGGTAGTGTGCTGGCGCATCTCTCGGCCTTTGCAGTACGTGGCACTGGGGAGACCGTACGCCCCATTGTGATGCGAGAGGACACCACCCAAGTTGCCGTCATTGGTAGCTTCGACGCTGAGATGCGCTTTGCTCATATCGGAGGGCGCGAAGCTCTGCTAGCCAATGCTGCGCCCACCTCGCAGTCTGTACTAGCTACGACTGGGCGAGGGTACTACGTCCTGGGGGTAATCGCCGCTCAGCAAGAGCCTACCAACCATGCCCTCAAGGATATATCGGCTCTCTCGAAAGCCTTTGAGGAGTGGGGTAGACCCCTCGTACTGCTCTTTGCCGATGAGTCTCAGCGTAGTCGCTTCCAGGCTGGTGAGTTTGCGGCATTGCCATCGTCCGTTACTTTTGGGATAGACAATGGCGGTGCTATTGCAGAGGCTATCAAGCGCAACCTCAAGCTCGGCACGGACAACCTGCCCATCTTCATTGTAGCAGACACGTTCAACCGCGTTGTCTTTGTCTCTCAGGGCTACACGATTGGGCTCGGTGAGCAGATCAAGCGTATCATCAGAGGCGTCTCTGCGCCTACGCCAGAGGGCGGATGCTCGCTACAAAACTAATTTTCCCAACCCCCTAGTATGTAGAGCGCCCAGGAGATCGTCTCCTGGGCGCTCTATACACTAGGGGAAGAGGGAAGAGGCTCGTCTCTATCAGCGTAGCGTAGGACGGGCGATATGGAGCATAAACTCCTCCCTGGTCTTGGCCTCTCGGAATGCACCCGTAAAGTCGCTGGTAGTCGTCCACGAGTGTTGCTTCTCCACACCTCTCATCTGCATGCACATATGCTGGGCTTCGATAACTACGATTACTCCCAGAGGGGAGAGTGTCTCTTGGATACACTCCTTGATCTCTGTCGTCAGGCGCTCCTGTACCTGCAGGCGACGGGCAAAGACATCGACCACTCGAGGGAGCTTGGATAGCCCTGTGATGTATCCATTGGGGATATAGCCTATGTGCACCTTGCCAAAGAAGGGTAGCATATGGTGCTCGCACATGGAGTAGAAGTCTATATCTCTGACGATGACCATCTGCCTATAATCCTCCTTAAACATAGCTCCGCGGAGTATCTCCTCGGGGCTCTGCTGGTATCCTTGCGTTAGGAACTGCATGGCCTTGGCCACGCGCTCGGGGGTCTTGACTAGCCCCTCTCGGGTGGGATCCTCGCCAATCAGGGTAAGGACTTGGGTGTATGCCTCCTGGAGGCGTCGCTGTACTTCTTCTTCGTGGGTCATGAATGTGGTATGTCTCTGTGTCTTGGGTTAATATATAGTGGTGTCTTCCACTTCGTCGCTGGATACTCTGATCCGGTCGCGAACGACATAGGACTCTCGCCCCCAGGCGGGCAATATACGTAGGAGCTCAGCTCGAGCCTGGCGAGCCTCCGCCATACTACGGAAGTCTCCTACGACCAAGCGCCAGAAGGGGGCCTTGTAGGTCGTGTAGGTGTTGTACTCAGGGGCAAGCATACGTACCGTGGCAGCACGCTCCTCAACCTGCCTCTTGGAGTTGGGTTGGTTGCCATTGTATATCTGGATGCGGTAGCCCATCATGAGGCTCATATTGCCTTCTCTGCCGAGTATGCTACTGAGGCGTCCTGAGACAACCCCCACGAGCTTACGCACAGACTCGGGTTGCTCAACGAGAACCGTCCCGAGGCCTGGTCCCTCGGCTTGCAGAGCCTCAAAGATGTTGAGGGGCTCTGCTTGTTGCAAAGCCTGCCCTTCTAATCTCCAGCTTGTCAGCCCAAGGGCAAGAAGTGTAACGACCAGATACCAATACTTCATAATTCAGTAGTCTGATAGAGCCCGTACCCCCCTCCTAGGCCTCGAGCGAAGCACTCAGCTCCAGGGAGGTAGGAGGGCGACACGGGCTTTGTGAAGATGTCTAGTTAAACGCCTCTATCACGGGGAGGAACTTGTCTACGGCCAGGGAGGCTCCACCGATCAACCCACCATCTACGTCGGGGCGACCAAAGAGGTCCTTGGCATTGCTACCATTGGCGCTACCGCCATAGAGGATCGTGCAGTCATCAGCAACCTGCTGTCCATACTTGCTGGCCAAGAAGCCACGGATATGAGCATGTATCTCTTGGGCTTGGTCTGCCGTTGCCGTGAGGCCTGTGCCGATAGCCCATACAGGTTCGTAGGCGAGCACAATCTGTCCAAACTCCTCAGCCGAGAGGTTGAAGAGAGCCTTCTCAATCTGCTCCTCCACGACCTGGAAGTGCTTACCCGCTTCGCGCTCTTCCTTGATCTCTCCGATGCAGAAGATAGGCGTGAGCTTGTTTGCTAGAGCGAGGTTTACCTTCTCGGCTAGGATAGCGTCCGTCTCTCCATAATAGGCACGGCGCTCGCTATGGCCGAGTATCACATACTGAGCTCCTGTCGAGGCGACCATAGAGGCAGACACTTCGCCTGTGTATGCGCCCTCTGCCTTGTCTGCACAGTTTTGCGCTGCGATACCTACGCGGCTAGCCAGCTCTGAGGCTTTGCTTAGGTGGATGAAAGGCATCCCGACGATCACTTCACAGCCGAGAGCTTTGCCCTCTAGGGCGCTCTCTAGCTCCTTGACAAAGGCTAGCCCAGAGGCTAGGTCCTTGTTCATCTTCCAGTTACCTGCTACAATGTTCTTTCTCATTGTTTCTGCTTGATTTTGTTTATATCTATTTACGTCTTGTTATGCAGACTTACGTTGTTTGCGCGTCATATATTGGGCGACTCTCAGCCTGCGTAGCAGACGTCGGAGGAGCCCATATACGATAAATACAGCCCAGGCGCCAAGTAGCACGAGGCGACCATCCTTAGGGGCTGTGTGAGCCTCTCCACTGAGGCGACTCTCTACGAAGGTAGGTATTTCTTCAAGAGTAGGCATTCTCCCCGGTGGCACTTTGTCCAGTATCGTCCCCGAGCGCAAGACGATCAAGCCTGGGTTGGAGCGGGTTAGCGACTTGATGGTCGTCGCATCCAGGAAGAGTATCGGGTAGATAGCCCCCGTACGATACTGCCACTCTGCGGTCTCCTCTGGGGTACTCGCCGAGACTCCATAAAACTGGTACCCCTGCTGCTCGGCATAGCGATAGAGCTCGTTGTACACGTCTATCTTGTCTGCCTCTGCTCCTGCCCATGAGCTAGAGCAGAGCAAGAAGACCCCGCGCTGGTCAGACAAGATACGATCAGTCATATCCTCTCCCTCGTGTGAGAGTAGGGATAGGTCATACTCGAGTAGCCTCGTCTGTAAGAAGTCGGGTTGCTCCATGCGGACAAACTGCCATAGGCTGTCGGGGAGACTATCCACTCCAAATGCCTGCTCTCGCCCATCGCGCTGGTATATATAGCGCGTATGCTCGCTCAGCAGGGCTTGCATCTCGGTCTCAGAGGCTTCGATACTTTGGGGCAAATTGACCCCGACCTTGTAGGGCAAGAAATCTCGATAGGGGAGGTCCGTATAGCTCTCATAGATCGCGTACAGGATGCCTCCAGTGGCGAGAAACATGGGTATCCAGCGCTCTCGTCTAGAGTATAGATGCCTCAACTTGCGAGCCCTACGCATGAGGATGTAGGCCATCGGTAGGAGGAGTAGGTTCTTGAGAAATGTCTCTCCTGCCGTTAGCTTAACGGCCTCTCCAAAGCATCCGCAGTCGATGCTGACGCCACTGAAGTATATGTACCCTGTTAGGATCGTCATCGTCAGTATCAGCACCAGGCAGAGGCGAGCAGCCAGCCGTCGGTATATACCTGCTAGTAGCCAGGCTCCCACGGAAAACTCTAGCGTTATGAGTAGGACTGCCATGAGCGTAGAGAGACCGAGCAGCGTTGGGGACGTTACCCCAAAGATTGAGCTCTGATACTCTGCTACCTTGCTGATCGTACCCATTGGGTCGATAGCCTTGACAACCCCTGAGACTACCAACGTGAGGGCGAGGATGACCCTCATCAGCTCTAGCCACCAATACCTCAGTATCATTGCTCTAGCTTGATGAGGGCAAAGATGGCATAGTTTACCATATCCATATAGTTGGCCTCTATACCTTCGCTGACCAGAGTGTGCCCCTCGAGGTCTTCTATCTGTTTGGTGCGGTGTATCTTACTTAGGATAAGATCCACAATGGACGAGACCCTCATCTGGCGCCACACTTCTCCGTAGTCGTGGTTCTTGGCATCCATCAGAGCCATAGTGCGCGCTACATATTGGTCGTACAGCTCTAGAGCCTCGTCTACACTGATGTCGGGAGTCTCCACCTCGCCTCGCTCTAGCTGTATCATGCCGATGATACCATAGTTGATGATTCCGACAAACTCGGGATTGATCCCCTCATCTACACGGCTTGTTTTGACCTTTTGCAAGGTGCGAATGCGATTGGCTTTGATGTAAATCTGATCAGTCAGAGAGCTTGCTCGCATGATACGCCAGGCTGGGCCGTAGTCGTGCAGTTTGCTCTCGAAAAGCTGACGGCACTCTGCCAGCACCTTGGCACGCTCGCGGGCTGTGTCTGGGTTGTTGTCGCACTGTAACATAGATGTATGTCTAGCTAATTTCTCTTACGCTATTGCTCTAGGCTAATGCCCCCCTAGGGGAGTAGGGCGAGCTTGAGTACCTGCCCGACCTCCTCTACATAGTGGATGCGGAGCCCCGTGAGGTAGTGGGCATCGATGTCGGCAATATCTTTTTCGTTGGCTTGGCAGAGTATGATGTCCGTCATGCCTGCGCGCCTAGCGGCCAGCACTTTTTCCTTGATACCTCCGACAGGTAGCACCTTGCCCCTGAGGGTGATCTCGCCCGTCATCGCCACGAAGGGGCGCACGGGTCTCTGAGTCATGGCCGAGACAATCGAGGTCAGCATAGTAATGCCTGCGCTAGGGCCATCCTTGGGTACAGCTCCAGCTGGCACGTGTATGTGTATGGCGCGCTCCTTGATAGCTTCGTCGCCTATTTGTAGATCATCCTGGTGGGCTCTGATATAGCCTAGGGCGAGCATGGCACTCTCTTTCATCACCTCTCCGAGACTACCTGTGAGGCTGAGCTTGTGCTCGGGGCCTCGGTGCAGGCTGGTCTCGATATAGATAATCTCACCTCCTACACTCGTCCAGGCAAGACCTATGGCAACGCCTGGTAGCTCGCTACCTTGATACTTCTCTCTGACGAAAATTGGTTTGCCCAGATACTTGCTTACCTGCTTGGGCGTAATACTCCGAGCGAACGTCTCTCCGCTGGCTACGCTCCTGGCGACCTTGCGCATGATGGAGGCTATCTGCTTGTTGAGCTGACGCACCCCGCTCTCCCTGGTGTATTGGTCTACGATGGTGTCGATG
Organism: Porphyromonas sp.; assembly: GCA_041839075.1. GTDB lineage: Bacteria > Bacteroidota > Bacteroidia > Bacteroidales > Porphyromonadaceae > Porphyromonas. Next base: position 1,592 of record JBGYQR010000174.1, on the reverse strand, counting down.
GCCTTGGGGGTGAACTTGATCCCCTGCCCCTCTAGCCCGTGGTCCTTGGCATTCTTATCGACCAAATGGCGCAGGGCTATCTGCTGCTTCTCCTCGGACGTATAGCCCGATACCTCGATGAGCTCCATACGGTCGAGTAGGGGGCGATCGATGGCAGAGACATTGTTGGCCGTGGCGATGAATAGCACCTTGCTCAGGTCGTAGTCTATATCGAGATAATTGTCATGGAAGGCTACATTCTGCTCAGGGTCAAGCACCTCCAGGAGAGCTGATGCAGGGTCTCCGCGATGCGAGGAGCCGATCTTGTCGATCTCATCTAGGACGAATACGGGATTGGAGCTACCAGCTTTTTGAAGGCTCTGCATAATACGCCCGCACATGGCTCCGATATAGGTACGCCTATGCCCTCGTATCTCGGCCTCGTCGTGTAGCCCTCCGAGAGCTACACGTACGTATTTGCGCCCCAGGCTCTCGGCTATACTACGCCCTAGAGAGGTCTTGCCCACGCCTGGAGGGCCATAGAGACAGATGATGGGGGACTTCATGTCTCCCTTGAGCTTGAGCACCGACAGATGCTCGAGGATACGCTCTTTGACGCGCTCGAGGCCATAGTGGTCGTCGTTGAGGCGACGCTCGGCCGCCTTGAGGTCAAAGTGATCCTCGGTATATATGCCCCAGGGGAGAGAGAGGATGGTACGCAGGTATTGTATCTGCATAGCATAGTCGGGCGTTTGGATGGGCAGACGCTCAGCTTTTTTTACCTCGCGCTCAAATATCTCGCCCACCTCTTGCGTCCAAGCCTTAGTCTTGGCTTGGTCTCTTAGCTCCTGGATCTCTTGCTCGCCACCAGCTCCAGTCCCTAGCTCTCCTTGGAAGGTGCGGATCTGTTGCTGGAGGAAGTACTCGCGCTGCTGCTTGTCCATCTCGCGCTGGGTCTTCATCGTCAGCGAATACTTGAGCTCTAGCACTTGGCGCTCGGCCTCTTGCAGAGAGAGCACCTTCATAGCACGCTCTTGGAGGTTGTCTATCTCGAGGAGCATTTGGCGCTGAGCCTCACCGATGTGTAGCATGTTTGCCCCCAGGTTGATGAGGAACTGGGTATGGTTGATGCTACGCACCTTGTCTAGGTAAACTCGGGGCACGTGGTCTCGCTGAGTATCGACGAGCATCTCTATGTTGCGCCTGATAAGGGCGGCCATCATACGGGTCTCTGTCGCCTCTTGTACGGCAGGCTCAAAGTCCTCCTCTCGGAGCGTAACCTGCCCAACCAAGAAGGGGAGGCTAGCAGTGTCGAGTTGCTTGAGCTCAAAGCGTTGCAACCCGCGTATGGTGATGGCTAGGCCGTCTTGATTCTCTTCGAGGCTAAGCAGGTGCGCTATGACCCCTATTCGGTAGAGGTCGCCCTGCTGGGGATGCTCTACGGCGGGATCACGCTGGGTAAGTACCGCGAAGACGCCCTCGGTCTTGCGTATCCACTCTAGGAGCTTGACCGACGAGCGACGGCGTACACGTACCGAGAGGATCTGCCCTGGGAGCAAGACAACGTCTCTCAGGGGTAATATAGGGATGGACAAACCCTCGCCCTCTATACT
>JBGYQR010000173.1:0-8709 GCA_041839075.1 Porphyromonas sp. | reverse complement strand
TCATTGCTTGTTGGATTTATTGATGAATAATGTTCACTGTCGGGGTGGCGATACCGCTCTTGGCCTCGGCCGCCCCTATCTTAACTTGCTCGCTGTTGGTACGCGCTAGGGGTCTCGCTGGCTACAGCCATTCGTCGCCCTCGACCAGGTCCTCAAAGTCTGTATCGACCATACCGGGATACGACAGCGAGGAGAGTAGGTTTTGGGGAACGGGACAGCTGACTAGCTCAGCACGAGGGCGCGCGTAGGGTCGTTTGTCTACTTCTGTTTCGTTCATACTTGACTTGGATTGATGGTTACTAAGGGAGAGATAGGGCACAACGAAGCACGGGCGAGCACTGCAACCCATGGGTTGCAGTGCTCGCCCGTACCTATTATTGTATAGCGGTAGTTTTTATAGTAGAGAGTATGCCCTGGGGGCATACTCTCTACTACCCCTAGGGGTAGTTCGTTGCCCGAAGTCCTGGCGCAATACTCCGCTCATCACGAGGGCAAAGATATACACTTTTTACTTACCTACACATAAGTCAGCAAAAATATACTCTCGACGGAGCCCACACGCCTGCTCGCACGAGACGTGTCCCCGATAAGGCGCTCTCCCCTGGTTCACCGTGATGAACCAGGGGAGAGCGTAGACAAATAGCGAGTTGCGCTGGAGCTACTCCGTGGCTAGCAGGGGGCTAGAGGTCGCCGTCGAACTCGAAGTCGTCGATCTCAGCCTCGGCCGAGAGAGAGGCCAGCAGGTCCTGGGGCGCGCTGAGAGCCGAGAGGTCGAGAGCCTCGGCCGTAGGGGAGGTGTAGATGCCCTTGCTGAGCGCGGATTCTGCCCAGGAGTGGGAATAATGATTCGTATTCATTGTCTTGACTTCTATTGAATGGATGATTGATAAGGGAGGGGGCTCACCCAAACGCCTACCTGGAGCGCAGGGACGCCATCAGCAAGGCTTGCGTTGCACGCTTCCAACGCTTGCGTTGCACGCCTCCAAGGACTGCATTGCAGAGCTCCAACGCTTGCGTTGCACGCCTGCGAGGACTGCATTGCAGAGTGGAGAGGCTAACATCCTGGGAGCTCCCCCCACGGCCGATTACCTGGGCAGGGGAGATTTGAGGTAGAGGCGAGGCGTATAGCCCATGTGACGGTAGTCCCCAGAGCCTCCACTTATAGCATTTATCCCCAAAAAACCATCCCAGTGGAGCTGGCCAAGAAGGGCAGAATTGAGGTCGTAGGTCGTACTCGTGGTGTAGATACCCCAGTAGCCTCGATTGCTCAGCCCGACATCGCTAACAACCCCAGGGGCGGGGAAGGTACGCGAGAGCACCCGGCGCCCTGGTGCGCTCCACCAGCTGGGGTCAGAGATATCCGCCAGGGTCGTCTCGATGAGCTCATTGCCCAGGTAGACGACATCGATGACGAGCCCCGTCTCTAGCGGACTATTGCCCGTCGTCCAAGAGCTCTTCCCCCCCTTGCGGGTAAAGCGGTAGGCGCACTTCATAGCATCGTCGGGGGCAGCCGCATAGTGGCGAGCCGAGGAGTTGAAGTACGTATGAGCCCCTGGCTGGCAGTTCGCCTGTTTCTCAAAACGTATGGCATAGACTACGGCATCGTTCGCCTCATAGGAACCCGTATGGACAAAGCCCCTCGAGTACTGAGAGGTGTAGTGCTCGAGCAGAGCCGTAGTCCCTGTGCCCTCGCCCACCTTCACCATCTCATCCCGGGATGATGACTGCGTCCCCTGAAAAGATACGATCCCACGAGAGGGGAATATGCCCCACATTTCATCCGCCTCGGGGACACGATACTTAGTACCCAGCACACGCGACACCCCATCGGTATCTACGGCCGTGAGGGCGAGCAGATTGACGCCACTAGGGTTGTACGTAGCGTGCGTCGTACCCGTCAAGTAGTACCAGGTGTAGTAACCACTATTGTCGTTGAAGTGGGGGACGAGGTTGAGCGCACCCGTGGGATTTGAGGGATGCCTATTACTGAAGCGTAGCACACCCTGGACACCATCGGGCGTAGGGCTTACGTTAGTGACTGCCTTCGTAATGCCAGCACCTCCGGCCAGGTTGTACTCGGCCACATACTGGATGGGGAGGACGAGGTTGCGGTCAGCGTTCGCCCCCAGGTGGTAGACCTTGCCTGTCTTGGGGCGACCACCCGAGGTGGCATTGGGCACGTAGTCGGTGAAGTAGGTATTGGTAACGTCCGTGCTACTCAGCGGAGCCGTGAAGCGTATCGTGACGCGCGTCCTCACTTCTGCGGGCTGAGTGGGGGCAGGCATCACCCAGGCATAATAGCGCTGGCTGGATGGAGAAGAGCCAAGAGAGAATGGCGAAGAGAAGACATACGTCATCGCCCCGCTACACTGGCTAGGCGTCCAAACGGGTAGCGTGCTGGCACTCGGCGTATCGTTGAGCTCAAACGAACCCTGGTCGGCAAAGGCATTGCTCGACACCGTAAAGCTCTCTACCTCTGGATCCACGGAGCTAGCCACAGCATTGCCCAGCTGATAGCCGATGATCGAGCCCAGGGGCTTAAACTTCTTCTTCGGATCCGTATCGGCAGGGCGAGCGTGACCATAGCTATACGAGGCAGCCGCCCCGAGGCCAGGCTCCTTGCCCGTCTCGATCGTCACCTCCGTCCACGGGAAGTAATAGGGCACATGGAGCATACCCACATTTTCGCCCACCTGCCCTTGGGTCAAATTTAACTCCCTCATGCCGTTGAACTCGACCTGCGTACCATTGAGCTCGCCACCAATCATCGCCGCCATGTACCACACGCGACCGCCGTCGTTGTTGAAGTTGGCCACCGCAAAGCTATTGCCCGCATCGCCGTGCATCAGACGTAGCGTCTTGCTATCGGCGTAGTAGGTCCACTCGACCGTCTTGATAGCCATCTCGCCCGTAGAGCTCTTGAGGATGGTGTGCACGGGTACCTTCTGCCCGTCGGTAAACTTCGGCCTCGGTATCGTCTGCCCCGACACGCTACCTAGCTCGAAGTCGATCGTCTGAGCAGCGCGGGTGCCAGCCTCCTCCTCGAGAGGCATCTCGGCCACGAGCGAGAGCGTCGTCTGCTCGGCCGGTCCTGGCGAGGGCTCTTGCCCTCCGTCCTTGGTGCACGAGGCGAGCACCAAGAGAGCGAGCCCCAAGGGGAGCAGGATCCGAGAGATCATGGATTTCGTCATACTTGTCGTCATATTATAGTTGTCTAGTGAAATAGTGCTCGGGGGAGAAGGCGGACGCCAAAACGGCCTCAGCCCTGGTCGGTTGCACGCGTGCAACCGACCAGGGCTGAGGCCTGGACGAGGGGGGTGTTTAGTGATACATTATTATATAGTGCACGGCTGGAAGCCGTGCACTCCCCTAGGGGAGTTTTTTCGGCTAGCCGGGATCAGCACTACTCGTCTCATAACGAGCGCAAAGATACATTAAATTATTTCAACATCCTACTCCCCTCTACACCATTCCTCAGGGCAAGCGGTAGAGGGCTCGGTTGGTATAAATCTCTATCTTTGTAGGAAACATCGAGATAAATATGCGTGGCACTACTTATCCTAGATACATCTATGACAACCTCTAGCCTCCGAGGAGCCCTCATCACTGGGCTCTCCCTACTCTCGCTCAGCCTAGGCTCGGTAGCCTATGCCTCTGCTGGTGGCAAGCACACCCCACAGCCCACCTCCACCATCTCCACCCCCAGGTCTACCCCCCTGCCCAAGCAGTTTCTCAAGACCTTTGCCGATAGTACGCTTAGGCTCGACTTTACCTTTGCGGGCAAGGTGGGCGATGTACGCATCTCGCTCGACGAGACACACCTCTTGGACGGCTGGCACGGACGCGTCCACAACACCGAGCGCCTTAACCTCGAGGGCACGGGACGTATCACCATGCGCAATGCCCAGGGCGATACGATATTTCGACTAGCCTTCTCGTCCCTCTTCCAGGAATGGCTAGCCACCGACGAGGCTAAGCACGTAGCCCGTAGCTACGAAAACGTCTACCTCGTCCCCTACCCTCGCGAGCGCGTACGTATAGATATAGAGCTCGAGGACATGGCTCGGCAGATCATCGCCCAGAGTTCGCTGGAGATTGACCCACGAGACATCCTCATTCACAATCAGACCAAGCACCCCGCCCTCGCTCACCACTACCTACACAAGGCAAAAAAACAGCGTGAGGCCATCGACGTGGTCATCCTAGGCGAAGGCTATACGGCCGGGGAGATGAAGCAGTTCATCGCCGACGCCCAGCGATCCACCCAGGAGATCCTGCGCTATGAGCCGTTTGCCAGCTTCAAGGACCAGTTCAACTTCATCGCCGTAGAGACGCCCTCGCAAGAGACGGGCGTTAGCACACCCCGACTGGGCGACTGGCGTAGGACTGCCTTTGGGGCGCACTTCGACACGTTTTACAGCGACCGCTACCTCACCTCCCGCAGGGTCAAGGACATCCACAATGCCCTCATAGGCATTCCCTACGAGCACATCATCATCCTGGCCAATACCGATGTCTATGGCGGTGGGGGGATATTCAACTCCTACACCCTTACCTCGGTGCATCACAGCAACTTCCTCCCCGTGCTGGTACACGAGTTTGGCCATAGCTTTGGAGGGCTGGCGGACGAATACTTCTATGACGATGACGCCATGAGCGGAAGTTATAGCATGACGATAGAGCCCTGGGAGGCCAACATCACCAACCTGGTGGACTTCGAGGGCAAGAAGTGGTCAAGCCTCATCCCTGCTGGTACGCCCCGCCCCACGCCCAAGGAGCTCAAGGACGCTCATCCCCTAGGGCTCTATCAGGGCGCAGCCTATACCTCGAGGGGGATGTACCGCCCCAGCTACGACTGCCGTATGCGCACCAACTCTTACCCCACGTTTTGCCCCGTGTGCCATAGAGCCCTCTCGGAGCTCATCCTCTACCACCTACGCCCCGAGGCCAAGGGCACGAAATAGCGCCCCCCATCCCTCCCTCTCCTCAACGCCCACGCCCCTCGGCTCTAGAGGGCCAGGAGGGGGACACCCACCAGGGGGGCGACAGACTAGCAGAATTATACCTATCAATAACGAACGATACAACTTGCAGATGAAACCTATCCTCACCCTCGGCCTCATCGCCGCCCTAGCGCTACCTGCGCTAGCACAGACGACGTCCCCGACCGTGATGCCTCGCTCCTATATAGAGCTTGACGGCGAGACGCAGTACCTCAGCGTACCAGCGCACCCAGACTTCGACATCCCCCTCGGGCGAAGCTACACCATCTCTGCCTGGATGTATGGCCAGCGCACGATGATACATGGCGACGCCATGCGCCTGGTCTCGCGCATGGACGTGGGCAAGACGGCAGACAGCCTCAACCGCTCTGGATACGAACTGATGGGCTTGCGTACGACCTCGGGCAACTTCGTCGGGCTCAACCTCCCCGACGGGGCGGGCAAGTTCGCCTCGTCGGCTAACGGCTGGCTCCCAACGCCCAAGCCTGCGTATATCTACCAATGGTATCACGTGGCCCTGGTGATAGACCGCACGGCGGGTACGATACGCCTCTTGATAGACGGGCAGGAGGTACTCAACAAGGCCGACAACATCCGCGCCTGGTCTGCCGTGAATGCCCTTCCCCTCTTCATCGGAGCCGGTCAGCGCGATGGTAAGCCTCAGGGGCTGTGGGCAGGGCGACTAGACAACCTACGCTTTTATCACCGCGCCCTCACCGACGACGAAGTGGCGGTAGACCGCACGACTAGCCGTATCTCTCCCGAGACGGCAGGGCTAGTGGCAGCCTTCGACTTCGATGGCTACACGCCTGGGGATACGTCTGTCGTAGATGCTACGGGACGCCATACGGCACGCCTGCATGGCTTCGCCCCTCAGCTCAGCCACGAGCGCATCAAGACATTCGTCGAGCGCAAGACCAATGCCCACCTGATCGGACGCGCCAACACCCAGGCCCTCAAAGTGATCGAGCTCGGCCTCTCTGCCCCCAGTCAGCTAGAGAGCCTTACCATCGAGACCGAAGAGGCTTCGGCCACCCGGGACGTCCTCCGCTACCGCCTATATCTGACGAACAACGGAGACCGCTTCGACCACCGCTCGCCAGGCCTATTGCTGGCCGAGGGTAAGGCCACAGCTAGCACGACGACCCTAAGGCGTGTGCGCCAGGCTCCCAGCATCACGGCTCAGAGCAAGCTATGGCTCGTAGCAGACATTTCGCCCAAGGCAACCGAAGGGCATAAGGTCACGACCCGCACCACGAGCATCCAGCTCGCTGGCGTCAAGGCCTTCGCCCCCGAGAGCCAGCCTACGACCCACGAGATCGTCCTAGAGCGCACCCTCCTGTGGACGCCAGGCGAAAACGGCTCGGCCAGCTACCGCATCCCCGGCATCGTACGCCTGGACAATGGGCACCTGGTGGCCGTCATCGACCACCGCAAGAATACCGACTATGACCTCCCCAGTGATATTGACGTAGAGGTCAAGATCAGCCGAGACCACGGCAAGACCTGGAGCGCGCCCATCACCGTAGCCAAGGGCACGCCCGAGCACGGCTATGGCGATGCCGCTATGACGACCGATGGTAAGAATATCTACATGGTGATGGTGGCAGGCTCAGGGCTGTGGTACTACCCCTCGGCGGCGAGCAAACCCCTGGAGATGTTTTTCACCAAAAGTAGCGACGGCGGACGCACCTGGGCTCCCGTGCGGGAGATTACCCAGCAGGTCTACACCGACTGCTACCCCAACGGGGGCTTCTTCGGCTCAGGCAATGGTATCATCACCAGCCGAGGGCGCATCGCCTTTGTGGCAGCCATGCGCACAGAGAGCAAATGGGGCGGACAGATGGACAACGTGATGGTCTACTCCGACGACCTCGGACAGACGTGGCAGGCTTCGCCCGTGGCACGTAGCAATGGCGACGAGGCCAAGATCATCGAGCTAGCCAATGGCGACCTCCTGATCTCTAGTCGCAACCGCGCCTGGAAGGAGACCCCTCGCACCTACGTCCTCTCCAGCGACCATGGTATGACCTGGAGCGAGCCCCAGGTGTGGCACGACCTGATGGGCAACGCCTGCAACACAGCTCTGACGCGATATAGCCTCGAGGGCAAGAAGGGAGCCAAGCAAAACATCCTCCTGCACACCCTGATCGAAGCGCCCCGTCGCTACAACCTGCGTATCTACCTCAGCGAAGACGAGGGCAAGACCTGGCCTGTGGGCAACACCATCTGCACAGGAGAGGCGGCTTACAGCGAGGTAACCCCTCTGGGCGATGGTACCATCGCCATCATCTCTGAGGAGGACGACCGCCCAGCCTACGACATCTACTACACCCGCGTCTCTCTCGACTGGATACGCCAGGGTGGTAAGAACCCCAACAGCAAATAACCCCCTCCCCCCCTCATCCCTCTAGCACTAGCCTGTCACCCCGCTCCAGGCGGGATGGCGGGCTAGTAGCTTAGACACCAGGGGGACATTCCCTAGCTCCCAACGACTACTCCACCTCTAGCCCTCAGCCTATGGACACCCAAGACAAACCTCACTGCCATAGCCATCATCACCAGCACCACCATGGCCATCACCATGGCAATGCGGGCAATATCATGTTGGCCTTTTTCCTCAACCTCGGCTTCTCGGTATTGGAGTTCGTCGGGGGACTGTGGACGGGTAGCGTCTCTATCCTCTCCGATGCCCTGCACGACCTGGGTGATGCCCTCTCGCTAGGGCTAGCTTGGCGCCTAGAGCGTCTCTCTCAAAAGGGGAGGGACAAGCATTATAGCTATGGCTACAAGCGGTTCTCCCTCCTATCGGCACTTTTCATCTCGACGGTGCTGGTGGTCGGCTCGATCCTGATGATCAAGGCCTCCATCGAGCGTATCATCAGCCCCGCGATGCCCGACGCCGAGGGTATGCTGTGGCTAGCCCTCGTCGGGCTATCGGTCAATGGCTTTGCTGCCTGGCGCATGAGCCGAGGGCAGAGCCTCAGCGACAGAGCCATTAGCTTGCACCTCTTGGAGGACGTCCTCGGCTGGGTGACCGTCCTGGTCGTCAGCATCGTCATGCTCTTCGTCGAGTGGCCTATCCTCGACCCCCTGCTCTCGCTCTGCATCGCTGTATGGATCATATACAACGCCTACCGCACGCTACGCGAGACCCTGCGCATCCTCATGCAGGGCGTCCCTGTGGGGCTCAACCTAGAGGCCTTTGAGCAAGAGGTGCAAGGCCTCCCCGGGGTGCTCGGCACGCACGACCTACATGCCTGGACGCTCAATGGCGAGGAGGTCATTGCCTCGCTACACATCATCCACCGACAGGGCATCGACACGCCCACCCTCAAGGAGGAGGTGCGCCATCTAGCCGAGCACTACACCATCCATCACCTCACCATCGAGCTAGACCCCGAGGGCTCTAGCTGTGGGATGGAGGATTGCTGAGGTATGCTGGAGTTGTATTACTTTTGTGGCACAAAGACAGGGTTCATCTTATATCCTCATATCAATAAGTACACCTAACAATAAGTAACGTATGAACAAAAAACTTCTCGTGGCCTCGCTGGCCACCCTTGGGCTGGTAGCCTGCCAAAAGCAACAGCCCGTAGCCATCTCGGGTACCGTACCTGCCGATGCTAACCTCGAGGGCAAGATGGTCTACCTAGAGAGCCTTGGGGCTGATCGCGAGTGGATCAAGATCGACAGCACGACGATC
>JBGYQR010000172.1:0-5353 GCA_041839075.1 Porphyromonas sp. | reverse complement strand
CGGAGCTTCATCAGCTCTGAGGTCGTGTGGGGCGGAGCGACCATAAGGCGTTTTGCTACCTTTTGACGCCTCCGCTGGACACGCTTACCCCCGAGGCCTCTAGACGTGTAAGGGCCATCGAGAACTTTAGCGACCTGGGCAGTGGGGTACGCATCGCCTTGCAGGACCTCGACATTCGCGGGGCAGGCAACGCCCTGGGGGCGGAGCAAAGTGGCTTCATCATGGATATGGGCTACGAGACCTATCAGAAGGTCTTCAACGAAGCGGTGCGCGAGCTCAAGGCGGAGGAGTTTAGTGATGTCTTTGCTTCGGGACAAGAGGACGGCATCACGGCCGAGCAGTTTGTCGCCGAGACCCAGGTCGATAGCGACCTGCCTCTAGCACTGCCCCTGGAGTATGTGCCGAGCGACTTGGAGCGTATCCTCCTCTACCGAGAGCTCGATGGTCTCTCTAGCGACGAAGAGCTTGCGGGCTATCGCTCTAGGCTGGTGGACCGCTTTGGCACGCCTCCCGAGGTGGTCGATGAGCTCATCGCCGTACCCCGCCTAAGGCGACTGGGGCAACGCCTCGGGATGGAGAAGATTGTCCTAAGACAAGGCCTCATGATCCTCTACCCCCCGAGCCAGCCAAGTAGTCCCTATTACCAAAGCCCCATGGTGGATCTCTTGATCGACTTCGTCCGGCGCAATAGCCGTCGGTGCGAGATCCACCGCAAGGGCGATAGGCACCTCTTTCGCATCAAGTCGATCGATAGCGTTAGTGCCGCCATCACCCTCTGCCTAGAGATACTAGGCGAGCCATAGCCGTAGGGCATCCCTCATATACAACGAGCGGCATCGGGCTCTGACCTATACCCCTTGTGGGGAGGTGGTCAGAGCCCGATGGCGCTTGTGTCTTCAGAACTTCCAGCCCTGGAGGCTCGCTACCTCAGAGCGCTAGGAAAGAGCTGATACAGGAGGTCAAAAGCCTCGTCCCGCCGAGGGTAGCTAGCCATCCCTATCAGCCTATGTAGCTCGCCCGCCTTGCTGCTCTCTAGCATAGCCATTAGGCTGCTGTGGGGCTGGTCTCGGCGAAAGGAGGCAAAGGCTTTGAGCTGATTGGTTATCTCCCCCCCAGCCGTAGGGATAGACTGCTCCAGCACGTCGAGGCCATGGCGATGATAGCGGTACCAGGCCTGGCGCCAAGGCTGGCTCGTGGGGTCGAGTAGCTGACTAATCAAGCGCCCGCGCCCGCTGGTGGTATGTGCTGACCACCCAGGCCAGTCGGCATGTAGGCGGGCACTCTCGTAGAGGTTCGTCATACTGGGCCATAGGGCACTCCCGCCCAGCGGAGCGAAGCTATCTAGGTCAAGGGCTATGATGAGCTGAGCATACATCGCTAGTACAGCGATCAGAGGGTGCTGTACGAGCTGGGGATTGTACGAGAGGTCGTCCCCCACGTGGTAGTCAAAGGCTATGTCCCGATCGCGCCAAGCCACCAGAGTGCTCTCGTAGCTCGTCCCATAGACGGGGCGGGCTGCCCACAGCGTCAGTTCGCCTCGATAGCTGTCGCCCTCTCGCTCTGTAAGGCGTAGAGAGAGGCGACACCTAATGCGCTCCGAGGGGAGGTAGTCCTCCTGGGTAAAGCGGGTAGTGTTGAGCCATTCGCCCAACCGACGCTCCAGCTCCCCGATGCCCGACACCCCGAGCTCTCCGATAGCTTCGGTCGAGATACGTAGCTCGGCCGAAAGCTCTTGCCCCTTAGCCTCGGAGACGCCGAGACTAAGGGGCAAGAGGGCTAGGAGGATCCGAAGGGAGAGGCGCATAGCTGGCTATAAATACTGGCTAGCGATGCGGACGATGTCGCGAGCGATCTCGTCCTTGGTGCATAGAGCACTCTCGTGTATCTGCCCCTCGGGGGCAAAGAGCGTAACCTTGTTGGTCTCGTGCCCGAATCCTGCCCCTGGGTCGAGTAGGCTGTTGAGGACGATTAGGTCGAGGTGCTTGTCGCGTAGCTTACGCTGAGCCTCAGCCTGTCCACTATCAGCCTCGAGGGCAAAGCCTACAAACACCTGCCCAGGGCGCTTGCGAGCCCCCAGCGTCGCGGCAATATCGGGGTTGCGCTCTAGCTCCAAGGAGAGGCTCTCGGTGTGCTCTCGCTTGAGCTTGCCCCGGGTAGCTACGCGTGGGCGGTAGTCTGCCACAGCGGCCGAGAAGATCACCAGGTCTGCCCCCTCGACCACCCGCTCAGTAGCCTCCAGCATCTCCAGGGCTGTCTGCACCCGAGTGAGGCGTACCTCGGGGTTGGGGGCTAGGGCGCTAGGGCCGAGGATGAGGTCTACGGTGGCTCCTGCCTTAGAGCAGGCGTTCGCCAGGGCGATACCCATACGTCCCGTAGAGTGGTTGCCTATGAAGCGCACGCTATCGATAGGTTCGTGGGTAGGCCCTGCGGTGATGACCACGCGGCGCCCCTCTAGATGGCGGGTCGCCTGTTCTTGTGAGGCGAAGAAGGCCTCCAGCTCGCCGACAATCTGCTCGGGCTCTTGCATACGCCCCTTGCCCTCTAGGTGGCTGGCCAGGAAGCCCGTCCCAGGCTCTATGATGATGTTGCCACGGCTAGCGAGCAGGCGTAGGTTGTCTTGCGTCGAGGCGTGGGCGTACATATCCAGGTCCATGGCGGGGGCTATGAGCACGGGCGCCTTCATCGATAGGTAGGTCGTCAGGAGCATATTGTCCGCGATGCCGTGCGCCATCTTACCGATGGTGGCAGCCGTCGCTGGGGCGATGAGCATGGCATCAGCCCAAAGGCCTATATCGACGTGACTATTCCACGACCCATCACGCCCCGAGAAAAACTCGCTGATGACGGGCTTGCTCGTCAAGGCCGATAGGGAGATGGGGGTAATAAACTCCTTGGCCGCCGGGGTGATGACGATCTGCACTTCGGCTCCGCGCTTGATGAGCAGGCGCGCCAGCACGGCAGCCTTATAGGCCGCGATGCTCCCGGTGATGCCGAGGACGATTTTCTTACCTTGTAGCATGGTGGGGTTAGGCCTCTTGGCTCTTGAGGTATAGACGGGTGAAGCAGCTCTTGGTATCTAGGGTAAACTCGGCGTTGAGCACCCAGCTATAATACCCTGGGTCTCGTTTGAGCACGCTCTCTACCGTTTGCCCTCGGTACCTACCGAAGTTGATGGTTTCCTCTCCCGCATCGTTGTAGACGATCATACCCGCGTAGTCTACGGCGTTGGAGTGGTGCGAGTACTTGGCCAGGTCGCTGATCTCGCCCGTGAGCTCGGGATAACGCTCCACCTGAGCCTTCAGCACCTCGTAGGTCGCCCGGGTATCGGCTTCGGCCGAATGGGCGTTTTCGAGCGTCTTGCCACAATAGAAGCGATAGCCAGCCGACAGGGTACGTGGCTCCATCTTGTGGAAGATGGTCTGTACATCCACGAGGGCCCGCTCGTGAAAGTCGGGCGTAATACCTGCTCGGAGAAACTCCTCCGCCAGCAGAGGCACGTCGAAGCGGTTGGAGTTGAACCCCACCAGGTCGCAGTCCGCAATCCAGTCATAGAGGTTGCGCGCCACTCGAGCGAAGGTCGGGCAGTCGCGCACGTCCTCGTCGCTGATACCATGTATGGCTGTCGCTTCGGCTGGGATGGGCATCCCTGGGTTGATGCGTCGCGTCTTGACCTCTTCGAGCCCATCGGGGTAGACCTTGAGGATAGAGATCTCGACAATGCGGTCGCGCACCAGGTTCGTGCCCGTCGTCTCTAGGTCAAAGACGACGATGGGGCGGGAGAGCTTGAGCGTCATAGGCAATGGCTAGATCTCGTTGATGAGCTTGATGGGGATGATGAGGCTCAAGACCTCCGTCCCCTCAGAGGGCTGGGTGATGGGCGTGATGACGGCAGCGCGGGTGCGGTCGGCCAGGCCTATCGTTACCTCTTCGCTGGTGTAGATCTCTAGTAGTGTCTTGAGCAGATCAAAGTCGAAGCCTATACGGAGCTCCTCCAGGTCGTCGCTCTGGCACGAGATCGTCTCCTCGGCATTGATGGAGAAATCTATATCGCTGGCCTTAAGCAAGATTTGCTCCTTGGTCATATCAAACTGTATCACCTTGCTGGCCTTGCTGGCGAAGATGGAGATACGGCGAGCAGCGCTCAAGAGAGCTTCGCGAGACACCACGATATGGTGTGGGCTCGTGGGGGGGATAACGGAGTTGTAGGCTGGGTACGAACCATCCAGCAGGCGTGCCGTCAGGATATAGCTCCCCATGATAACCTGCAAAAACTTGTCGTCAAAAGCGAGCTTGATGCTCCCTGCCTCACGGGGCAAGAGGGTCGAGGAGAGGAGCTTGTATATAGCGGGGGGGAGGCATATCTTGCGCGCCTCGGCACTCTGGATGCGGGTATCGGTGTAGCGCACTAGGATGCGTCCATCAGAGGCGACAGAGACGAGCTTGTCCTGCTGAAAGTCGAGCAGTACCCCCGTCATAATGGGGCGACGCTCATCGACACCAGCAGCTGCCTTGGTGGCATTGAGGGCGGCCAATAGCGACTCTGCTGGTAGCTCGACGCTCCCCGTCTTGTCCGCGAGCTGGAGGGACTCTGGATAGCTGTCGGAGGCGGAGGAGCAGAAGTCGTAGCGTCCGTTGTTGTAGCTCAGACGGCTCACATACGATTGGTCATCGACGTCGATGGTGATGGGCTGATCGGGGAGCTCACGCAGGGAGTCTATGATGATACGCTCTGGTACGATGAAGCTACCATCGCCACCTTGGTTCATCACCTCTAGAGACGAGGTGAGGCGGTTGTTGAGGTCGGCTGCCGTAAGGGTGAGCACGTTGCCCTCTAGCTCAAATAGGATATTGGCCAGTACGGGCACGACGCCTACGGCCTTGGGATTGATGAGCTTAGAGACGATCTGAAGATGCTGACTGAGCGCACTGCTTGATACCGAGAACTTCATAATATCTAACTGAATTTTGTTGTATTTGTCTAATACACAAAGGTAGCAATAATCCTCAAGACCCAGCGCCTCCCTGTGCCCTAGCCTCTCCCCGCCCCGCCCCCCGCTCTTCGCCAGCCCCCAAGGGGAGGGGGGACTAGGGCTGGATGGTGGAGGACGCCCCCCGCCGAGAGGTAGCCTACCCAGCCCCTCGGGCGCGTCTCTCCCCGCCCTCACCCTACCCCCCTCAAAGGGCTCCAAGTTGGCCCCTCCAACCGCTCTAAGGTAACGCGAATTCGGCGTAAGAAATGGCCGTTTTCTACGCTGCCATAGAGGAATAGTTGATCCCTGGCTTCTTGTCGGAGAACTGATACGCCATGAGAGCTGTAGCCAGGTTGATATAGAATCCATTGATAGATCTGTGT
>JBGYQR010000171.1:0-4693 GCA_041839075.1 Porphyromonas sp. | reverse complement strand
TAGAATTATCTCAATCTCTCTCCTGCTCCTGCTATCAACGCTGATGGGGCAGGCACAGCTCCTCTACAAGATAGAGGGCAAGGGGCTTACCAAGCCCTCCTACATTCTAGGCACTCAGCACCTGGCTCCCGTGAGCTTTGTAGATAGCATCCCGGGGGTACACCAAGCTCTCGAGGCGAGCGAGCAGGTGTACGGTGAGCTGACAACAGCCGAGATGTCCACTCCTGAGTTTATGGCACAGATGCAACAGGCCTCCTTGCTACCAGAGGGTCAGACGCTCTCTAGCATCCTCTCCAAGGACGAGTATGCTCGGCTCAATGCCTACCTGGCCAAGCACCTCGGTGCAGATCTCAGCAACCCAGCCCTGGCTAGCTCACTCGGCAAGATGACGCCTAATGCTCTGCAGGTGCAGCTGACTATGATCATGTATTTGCAGCGTATCAAGGGCTTCAATCCAGCCCAGTCTTTTGATGCCTACTTCCAGACCTACGCAACCAAGAAGGGTAGGCCTACGGGAGCACTAGAGACAGCTGACTTTCAGATCAAAACGCTCTTTACCGGTAAGCCTATGGAGCGCCAGGTCGAGCTCTTGATGTGCATGATTGACAATCCAGAGCGTGCGCTGAGTCAAGCTGACCGCCTGCTCAAGGGTTACGAGCGCCAAGACTTGAAGGCTATACTTGATCTCATGGAGGAGAAGCTCGGAGATACTTGTGATGCGACTGAGGAAGAACTAGATCAGCTTATCTATGTGCGCAATAGGATGTGGGTAGAGAAGATCCCCGCCATTATGCAAGGAGCATCTACTTTCTTTGCCGTAGGAGCGGGGCATCTACCTGGACCTAAGGGAGTGCTTCACCTCCTCTCGGAGCTTGGGTATAGCATCACCCCCGTTCGATAGTCAGCTGGTATGACAAGCACTACAATGACCAAGCAAATCATAATAGCACTAGCCGTGGCATGCACGGCTAGTGCTTCGCTTTTTAGTCAGAATAGACGCCTCATCGATGAGGTCAATCCCTTCATTGGTACGAGCAACTTTGGTACGACCAACCCTGGGGCGATTGTCCCCCATGGGATGATGAGTGCCACGCCGTTTAATGTAATGGCAGGCGGAGAGCTCAATCGATGGGAAAAGGACTCTCGCTGGTGGAGTACACCCTATTCGTCGGACAACAAGTTTTTCACGGGCTTTGCTCACGTCAATCTCAGTGGCGTGGGTTGTCCGGAGCTAGGGAGCCTGCTACTTACCGCCACCTCGGGCGACCTCGATGTTGATTACAATCGCTATGGTACGACGCTTAGCAGAGAGCAGGCTCACCCCGGGTACTACACAGCCTATCTCGACAAGCACGCCATACGTGCAGAGGTGACAGCCACAGAGCGCACCGCTCTGCATGCTTACTCTTTTGCCCAGGCGGGCAAGGGGCATATCCTCCTCAACCTGGGGCAGGGGCTCACCAACGAGAGTGGGGCTACCGTGCGCTTCCTCAACGACTCAACGGTCGTAGGCAGTAAGCTCATGGGGACATTTTGTTACCAACCTCAGGCCGTCTTCAACCAATACTTCGCCGTCCGTGTGAGTCGCCGTGCTCCCGCGAGTGGCTACTGGAAGAAGCAACCTCCTATGAGCGGGGTAGAGGCAGAGTGGGATCAAGACCATGGGCGATACAAGCTCTACCGCTCCTACCGCAAGGAGATGAGCGGGCAAGATGTCGGCGTGTGGTTTAGCTACGATGTACAGGCTGGTGAGACGATATACGTGCAGGTAGGTGTCTCCTTTGTCAGCGAGGCGAATGCCTTGCTCAACCTCACAACCGAGCAGCCCGAGATCAATTTTGCCCAGACGCGCAAGCGTGCCGAGGACAAGTGGGAGCAGGCGCTTGGGCGCGTCGAGGTCGAGGGAGGTACGCCAGATCAGCGTACGATATTCTATACCTCGCTCTACCATCTGTTGATACACCCCAATATCCTGCAAGATGTCAATGGCGAGTACCCCAAGATGTCTACTCTCGAGACGGGCAAGACAGGGCGCAATCGCTATACAGTATTCTCCCTCTGGGACACCTATCGCAATGTCCACCCGCTACTCTCGCTCCTCTACCCAGAGGTGCAGCTTGATATGGTGCACTCCATGCTGGGGATGTACCAGGAGGGAGGCTGGCTACCCAAGTGGGAGCTCTATGGGCAGGAGACGCTCACGATGTCGGGAGACCCCAGCATCATTGTCCTCAACGATACGTGGCAACGTGGCCTTAGGGACTTTGACCCTCAGCTGGCCTATGAGGCGATGAGTAAGGGCGCCAGGACGACCCCTGGTAGTCGCAACCTCTTGCGCCCCGATATTGACGACTATCTCCAGCTGGGATATATCCCCCTTAGGGCGCCCTTTGACCACTCGGTGTCCAACTCACTCGAGTACTATATCGCTGACTGGAACATGGCTCAGTTTGCCAAATCTCTAGGCAAGAAGGCTGATGCGCAGTATTTCCTCCAGCGTAGCCTGGGCTATAAGCATTACTACGACAAGGAGTATGGACTACTCAGACCCATTCTCCCTGATGGTAAGTTCCTCTCTCCTTTTGATCCTGTGTTGGGTCGAGACTTTGAGCCCAATCCTGGTTTTCACGAGGGTAACTCCTGGAACTACTCGTTTTTTGTCCCCCACGACATCCGAGGCTTGGCGCGCCTTATGGGAGGTGAGCGTAAGTTTGTTGACAAGCTGCAGAGCGTCTTTGACAAGGGCAACTACGACCCCGCCAATGAGCCCGACATAGCTTATCCATACCTTTTCTCGTACTTCCCCAAAGAGGCGTGGCGCACCCAGGAGATAACCAAGCGACTGCTCTCGACTGTCTACAAAAATGCTCCCGATGGCATCCCCGGCAACGACGACACAGGCACAATGAGCGCGTGGGCGATCTATACGATGCTGGGCTTCTACCCCGACTGCCCAGGCGAAATGAGTTTTGCGCTAACGACGCCCACCTTCCGCCGTGTAACCCTCCGCCTCGACAAACGCTACTATCCCTCGGGTGAACTGGTTATTGAGCGAGAGGGAGAGCTCTCGGATACCTACTTCCATCGTCTCAGGGTAGGCGAGAGAGAGCTCCAGCGTACCTACCGCCTCTCTAATGATGCTTTGGTGGGGGCTGGGCGTATCACCTTCTATACCCAGCCTACGCGCTAGCCAGAGGTGAACAAACGGTGGCACCACCTCGTTATCCCTCATATAGCAGTATTAGGTTGCACAATATAGGAACAAGCATTTATGGAAATTAGGCATATATCCAAGAGCGATTTCGTCCAGCTCTTGCACGACGTAGACACCAACCCTAGTGGATGGCAAGGCAAGCACCAGCGTCCTGTGCTCATCGACTTTTATGGCACCTGGTGTCAGCCCTGTCAAGCTCTCATGCCTATCCTTGAGGAGGTCGCTACTCAGTACGCCTCAGAGATAGACGTCTATAAGGTCGATGTAGACCAGGAGCCCGAGCTCACGGCACTCTACAACATCCGCATGGTGCCTACGCTCCTCTTTGCTCGTCCCGAGGATACCAAGCCTACGACGATGCTCGGGGTGATGGGTAAGGCTGAGCTAGAGGAGAAGGTAAAGACGCTCCTCCTATCCTAGGGTATCACTAGAGCCGAGCGCTACAAAAGCACATCCCGGTGTATCGAGATACACCTGGGGATGTGCTTTTGCGTCTTTGGAGGGGTAAGTTTAACCTCCCAAGGGCTCTAGGTTAGAGCGCCTCGGGGCTCTAAGGTAAAGCCCTCAAGGGCTCTAACCTAGAGCCCTTGGGAGGTCTAAGCGAAGCCCCCTCTAGGGGGAGAGCCTCTCGGGAGAGATGGGGAAGAGGATGGCGAGCCATAGGAGAGTGGCGTTGATATTTTCTGTACCTTTGTAGAGCGTTTTGAGGTTCTCTCTCCCCGAAGCAGGAGAGACCTAGGAGCGGATGGCTTGAGATATACGACTCAGAAGAGTTTGTTGTGAGGTTTCTCTTGGATGGGACTGAGCAATACCCTCGTTGCTTGAGATACTGTATCTCGGGCTTATTGTTTTAGATTGAGATAGATAAGAATATAACATATACATCACAACATGGCATATAACTATATGACCCAGGCCGGCTACGACAAGCTCGTGGCCGATATTACGGAGCTAGAGACCGTACAACGTCCCCTCATCAGCAAGCAGATCTCAGAGGCGCGCGAGATGGGTGACCTCTCAGAGAATGCTGAGTATGATGCAGCCAAGGAGGCTCAGGGCCTATTGGAGGCAAAGATCGCTACCATGAAGGCCTCGTTGGCCAACGTGCGTATCATTGACGAGAGCCTATTGGGCACAGACGAGGTGCATATCCTCAACAAGGTGACGATACGCAACGTCAAGACAAATCAGGTCATGGCCTATACCCTCGTGTCAGATGCCGAGGCAGACATCAAGGAAAACAAGATCTCTGTTAGTACGCCCGTGTCTAAGGCTTTGATGGGGCACAAGGTGGGAGACATTGTCGAGGTACACACCCCTGGGGGGATCATCAACTTTGAGATCCTCGACATCAGCTTCTAGCCTTGCTACCGGCGATTTGTTACTAGCACCATACTGCTATGGCTAGCCTATTCACTAGGATTATACAGGGCGAGATCCCCTCTCATCGTATTGCCGAGAGCGCCGATTGCTATGCCT
>JBGYQR010000170.1:0-3609 GCA_041839075.1 Porphyromonas sp. | reverse complement strand
CATACGGTTTGCCTATCGCGGGGCTAATGAGAGGGGTGTTTAGGGGGGACTTTTTATATAGTGCAAGGCTTCCAGCCTTGCACTCCCCTAGGGGAGTTTTTTGGCTTGGCCTGAATTCGCACCATTGCTCTCATCTTGACGGCAAAGGTAATACATTTCTTTTAACTCCCTATACACTCCTTATTACATCAATATCAAGCACCAAGCTCACGCAGAAATCTGAGCGACAGTTCAGCCCAGTTGCTCCACTCCTTCATACGCAGATAAGTTGGAGGGAAACGCAGATTAGCCTAGAGCCCAGGAGAGTGAGCTAGAGCTAGTTTGAAGAGCTGAAGAAAAGTGGAAGTGATGCCTAGTGGGGGCGGCTTTAATATCATCGTACGAGCGATAATTATAGGCGCTGAATAAAAAGAGAATAATTTCGCTATACCATTCAATAAAAGTTCTATCTTTGCGAGTGTAAGTTTTGAGATACAATATATCACTCACTATCATAGAACCAAGAAATGGGAAACAAAGCTAACCTAGACTGGTCTTCACTGACTTTCGGTTATGTCCCCACGGACTACAACGTGCGTTGCTATTATCGCAATGGTGCATGGGGAGAGCTAGAGGTATCTTCCTCTGACAGTATCAACATCCCTATGGCTGCTACCTGCCTCCATTATGGCCAAGAGTCTTTTGAGGGTCTGAAGGCCTTTGAGGGACGTGATGGCAAGGTACGTATCTTCCGCCCCGAGGAGAATGCCTACCGCATGCAACACACTAGCCGAGGCATTATGATGCCAGAGTTGCCTACGGAGCTATTCCTCGAGGCCGTGGAGAAGGTAATCAAGCTCAACCGCCGCTTCATCCCACCCTACGAGTCGGGAGCCTCTCTCTACCTCCGTCCTCTGATGATCGGTCTAGGGCAACAGGTAGGTGTAAAGCCAACGGACGAGTACCTATTCATGATCTTCGTAACGCCCGTAGGGCCCTACTTCAAGGAAGGCTTCAAGCCTACCCCCATGGCGATCATGAGAGGTTATGACCGAGCAGCTCCGCTGGGGACTGGCACCTACAAGGTCGGTGGCAACTACGCGGCGAGCCTCTACTCGGGTCAGCTAGCGCACTCCAAGGGGTATTCGGCTGTCATCTACCTCGATGCCAAGCACAAGGAGTATATCGATGAGTGTGGACCTGCCAACTTCTTTGGTATCAAGGACAATACATACATCACGCCCGAGAGCTCCTCTATCCTCCCCTCTATCACCAACAAGAGCCTCATGGTACTAGCTGCCGACCTCGGGCTCAAGGTAGAGCGTCGTCCTATACACGTGAGCGAGCTAGCGACACTCGAAGAGGCGGGAGCCTGTGGTACAGCTGCCGTTATCAGCCCCATCGCTCGTATCGACGACCTGGACGAAGGGCATAGCTATGTTTACAGCAAGGATGGTAAGGCAGGAGCTATCAGCGAGCGCCTGTACAACAAGCTAAGAGCCATCCAGTACGGCGACGAGCCTGACACGCACAACTGGGTACGTGTCTATGACCTCGACTAATAGTCAATCATAAAGGGGAGACATTGCCCCCCCTCCATAAGCCCAACGGCCAAGCGAAGAAGTGTCCGAAAAGCCCTCCTCGCTTGGCCGTTGGTAGTTTGGGTATAGCACCTTTTCTGTATATTTGCCTGCCCCGCTTTTGGGGAAAAGTAGTAGACATTAGCAGTTTGTACATGAGCAATCAATATCTCGAGATGGAGGAGCAGATCATCAATATGCTCCGCACGGTATACGACCCAGAGATCCCCGTCAATATATACGACCTAGGACTTATCTACGATGTAGACATAGACGACAACAAGCACGTTACCATCACGATGACGCTGACGGCGCCCAATTGTCCTGCCGCGGACTTCATCATCGAAGATACACGTATGAAGGTCGAGTACGTCAAGGGCGTAACGGGCGTAGACATCAAGCTGACCTTCGAGCCCGAGTGGACCAAAGACATGATGAGCGAAGAGGCGCTCCTGGAGCTGGGTTTCCTCTAAGGGATTAGGTCTGTATGCGAAGCAAAGTCTACTTTACCAGCGACGCGCATCTAGGCTCAGGGTACCACAAGAACCCGATGGACGTAGAGCGTCGTCTTGTGCGCTGGCTCAAGGGGATCGCTCCCACTGCCAAGGCGGTGTATTTCCTGGGGGATATGTTTGACTATTGGTTCGAGTATCACTCCGTAGCTCCTCAGGGGCACGTACGCTTTCTAGGACAGCTAGGGCTGATGAGTGACGAGGGGGTAGAGATACATTTCTTTGCGGGCAATCATGACGTGTGGTTTGCTAGCTACCTAAGCCGAGAGATCGGAGCTGTCATCCACCATCAGCCAGAGGTTGTGGAGCTACTAGGCAAACGCTTTCGCCTCTCCCATGGGGATCGAGAGTATCGCCACGTGAACTTTGGTAATAAGGCTCTGTATCACATCTTCCGCTCCAAGATCTGTCGCAAAGCCTTTGCTGCCATACACCCCCGCTGGACGGTAGGGCTGGCTCTATCTTGGTCTCTACACAGCCGTCACAAGGGGCTCAAGCGAAAAACACAAGGACGCATTCCCCACGCCTACCACAACGACTACTTCGACGTTGAGAACGAATACCTCGTGCGCTATGCTAAGGCTTGCATCGAGAAGCATCCAGAGATAGACTACTACCTCTTTGGGCATCGGCACCTGATGATCGACTTGGCTCTCAAGGACGATAGACGTGTGATCATACTCGGGGACTGGCTACGCTACAATAGCTACGTCGTCTGGGACGGCGAGCATCTCTACCTAGATCAATTTGAGCCCGAGGAACTGGACTAATGTAATATGGGGCGAGGCTTGTTTGTCAAGCCTCGCCCCATTGCTCTATGATATCACGCCCCAAAGGCTCTGATGGTAGGTACGCTCTAGTTGCTGGCGTAGCTGAGCGTGCTCTAGCTGGACGAGCTGTGGGTCCTGGCTCAGGATATACTCAGCTAGATTGCGGGCGTATTGGACGAGGGGGCCATCCTTGACGAGGTTGGCTATACGGAGCGTTATTTGCTGGCCGCTCTGTCGGGTCCCCTCTAGATCTCCAAAACCTCTAAGGCGCATATCCTCCTCGGCGATGACGAAGCCATCGCTCGTCTCGGTCATAATCTCGACCCTACGCCTAGCGTCCTCCCCGAGCCTCACTCCCGTTAGCAAGATGCAGTAGCTCTGCTCTGCCCCTCGCCCTACCCTGCCTCTGAGCTGATGGAGCTGGGAGAGCCCAAAGCGGTTGGCGCCCTCTATGACCATCACACTGGCATTAGGCACATTGACCCCAACCTCGATGACGGTAGTGGCTAGCAATAGTTGTAGCTCCCCCGAGGCAAAGCGCTCCATATAGGCGTCCTTTTCCTTGGGTTTCATCTTGCCGTGCACCATACCTATTTTCCACTCTGGGAAGACTTCCCGATATCTCTCGTAGCCACTCTCTAGGTCGCGCAGGTCCGCTTGCTCGCTTTCCTCGATCATAGGGAAGACCACGTAAGCCTGGCGCCCGAGAGCAATCTGCTCGCTCAGGAAGCGGTACACCCGCCCCATATCGGTATCGTACTGATGAAT